>CAYUAZ010000186.1:0-4276 GCA_964442865.1 uncultured Gammaproteobacteria bacterium | reverse complement strand
GGGCTACTCGGCGGCGATGTTCTATATCATCGCCTATGCCATCATGAGCATGGGCGGTTTCGGCATGATTATCCTGTTGAGCCGCGTCGGCTTCGAGGCCGACCGGCTGGATGATTTCAAGGGTTTGAACCAGCGCAGCCCGTGGTTCGCCTTCGTGATGTTGATCCTGATGTTTTCCATGGCGGGCGTACCGCCCACGCTGGGTTTTTACGCCAAGCTCTCGGTATTGCAAGCGGTCATCGCCGCAGATCTGGCATGGCTCGCTGTCCTCGCCGTGCTGTTCTCGGTGATCGGGGCGTTTTACTACCTGCGCATCATCAAGCTCATGTACTTTGACCAGCCCGAAGACGTCACACCTCTCGATGCCAGCCTGGATATGCGCGTGGCGATGACCGTGAACGGTCTGGCCGTGCTTGCCTTGGGTATCTTCCCCGGTGCCCTGCTTGCCCTGTGCGCCGGCGTGCTCAGTCGCTGATAGTCTTTTCCTCCTCGCTTCCACTCAGATGAGGTCTGTGTAGTTCCCCCCTGAGTGTTTCCCCCGCCGCTTATCGGGCTCAAACAAGCCTAAACCGTCCTATCACCTACTGAATTTGTACTTTGCCCGGAGTAGGCATATTATTTGCTAGGTAGATTCGGACAGAAGCCCTCGAAAGAGGGCCGAACAGCCACAACCAGGGTGCGCTAAGCCGGATATGAAAAAACCTCGCTATCTGCCATTCCTGATACTTGCTTATGCAGTATTGGCCTTGGCGCCGTGGTGGTGGCTGGATTCTTCCCAGTCCTCTGCCTCCATCACCGATGCCCCGTTGACGGAATCTACCCCCACGGGGGTGGCAGGGAATGAGCCCATTCAGCCTATTCCGCAACATATGGAGTTAAATAAAGACAAGGTTGCCCTGGGCGAGCGTCTATTCCACGATTACAGGTTTTCGCCCGACGGTAGCATGGCCTGCGTAAGCTGCCATATTTTCATAAAAGGCGGTGCCGACAACCTGTCCCACTCTCTCAAGGTAGACGGCAAACCCACCGCGGTAAATACCCTGACTATATTTAATTCCAGCCTCAATTTCAGGTTGCATTGGAACGGAGAGTTTGCGCGCCTCGAAGACCAGATTGACAGGGTGCTTAAAGTCAGCTTAAAGACCACCTGGCCGGAAATCATCTCCAAACTTAAACAGGACCCCCACTACGTCACCGAATTTTCCAGAATCTATCGCGATGGCCTTCAAATTTCCACCGTCAAAGACGCCATAGCGACCTACGAGCGGTCTCTTATTACCCCTAACTCCCGCTTCGACAAATATCTGCGAGGCGACCAACAGGCGATTACCGAACAGGAAAAACAGGGCTACTCTCTATTCAAATCCTACGGTTGTACCGCCTGCCATCAGGGCGTGAACGTGGGCGGAAACATGCTTCAGAAATTCGGCGTCATGAACGATTACTTTGCCGATCGTGGAAATATTACCCAGGCAGATCTAGGCCGCTTCAATATCACTCATCGGGAGGAAGACCGGTACCGGTTTCGTGTCGCCAGCCTGCGTAACGTGGCGCTCACCGCGCCTTACTTCCATGACGGTTCGGCGCGAACCCTGGAGGATGCCGTCAAGATCATGGCCCGTTATCAATTGGGGCGGCCCATCCCGCATCAGGATATCGGATACATCATCGCCTTTCTGAACACCCTGACCGGCCAATATCAAGGGAAATCCCTTTCCGGCCATGAGTAATTTTCTTTTCAAGTTCAGCACTGCGCTGGCGGTACGCATTTTTCTCGGCCTGGCCGCCATTTCGCTGTTATCCTTTTTATATGCGAAGACGCAGTCGTTCGATCAACGGCAGCATAACCTGATCGTCGCCAATCTCAGTCACTTTAAACAGCTCGACGCCACCCTCAATCAGGATATCATCGAATCGCGTTCACACCTGCTGCATAATTACGACCCTATCGTCCGTAGCCTATCGCGCTTGCACGCCATTATTAATGGTTTCGCCGCCGGTCCCTCCAGTATCTATCATCGCGGACAACCGGACATAGACGCCCAGATAGATACCCTGAATACGATATTGAAAGAGAAGGAGGGCTTTGTAGAACGCTTTAAATCACAAAACGCCATTCTCAATAATTCACTGAAATATTTTCCAACCGTCAGTGATGACCTGATGACACTCATCAGGACAACGGAGGGTAACGGCGATTTGACCTTGCTGCTCGGCAAGCTGTTAACCGATGTGCTCATCTACAATCTCACCGCGAGCCCGGAGCTCAAACAACAGATCGTTCGCTCCCTTGACAGTCTGGCGGGCAAACGCGATTCGGTTTCACCGGAAGTACTCAGCAGCCTTGATATCCTGATTTCGCATGTACGCACCATTCTGCTCAACAAGGGCGAAGTAGATGACCTGGTCGCCGGAATCGTTCACACCCAGAGCGCCCAGGCCGCCGACAAGCTTATTCGGGCCTACCAGGCCTACGTCAACCAAAGCATGCGTCGCGTCAATGTGTATCGCTTCTACCTCTACCTGTTTTCGATTACCTTGCTCGCCTATACCATCCACATCCTGTTTAAACTTAGACATACCGCCGATGAACTGGCCGACGATATTATGGAACGCAAACAGGCGGAGGCGGCGCTGTTCCGCGAAAAGGAACGTGCTCAGGTTACGCTCGAATCTATCGGCGATGCCGTGATCACGACCGATACGGCGGGGCATGTCGAATACCTTAATCCCGTGGCGGAGTCGCTCACCGGCTGGACTGGCCAGGAGGCGCGCGGCCTGCCTCTGCCACAGGTGTTTCATGTCCTTCATGACCTTACCCGTGAAACAATCGCCAACCCGGTCGAGAGGGTGATACGGGAAGGCACAACCGTAACCCCCAGCGGACATGCCATGCTGGTGCAGAAGAACGGCGGAGAGTTTTCCATCGAGAAATCCGCGGCGCCCATACGCGACCGTGACGGCGCCGTCGTGGGTGTCGTGCTGGTGTTCCGCGATGTCAGCCATTCGCGCAAGCTGGCCGCGCAGCTCCAGCATCAGGCAAGCCACGACGCCTTGACCGGACTTATCAACCGGCGGGAGTTCGAGCGCCGCCTGGCCAGGGCGCTTGCAGGTGTGGGCACATCGCAGACCCAGCACGCGCTGCTCTATCTCGATCTCGACCAGTTCAAAATCGTCAATGACACGTGCGGGCATATCGCCGGTGACGAACTGCTGCGTCAGATCACCAGCCTCCTGCAGATACGTCTGCGCGAGAGGGACACCCTGGCGCGTCTCGGCGGTGACGAATTCGGCGTGTTGCTGGAACATTGCCCTCCCGAACAGGCGGCGCGTATCGCCGACGAATTGCGTCAGACCGTGAGTGAGTTCTATTTTACCTGGCAGGAAAAGGCCTTTACGATGGGGGTCAGCATTGGCCTGGTAAGCTTCTCGGATGCCACACTGTCACTGGCGGAGATTTTAAGCGCAGCCGATACCGCCTGTTATATCGCCAAAGACAAAGGCCGTAACCGGGTACACGCCTATCATCCAGAAGACAGCGAGCTTGCCCTGCGTCACGTTGAAATGGAGTGGGTGGGGCGCATCCACAAGGCCTTTGAAGAAAATCGTTTCCAGCTCTATTCGCAAGAAATCATCCCCCTCCATTCTGTTAATGGGATACCCGGCGCCCACGTGGAACTATTGATCCGTATGCTCGATGAGGAAGGAAACCTGGTGCCGCCGATGGCGTTTATTCCTGCGGCGGAGCGTTACAATCTCATGCCGGCCGTGGACCGCTGGGTGGTTCGTACCGCCTTCGCCCACTACACCCGGCTATATGGACCCCACGAGCATGGCAAGAAAACTGGCGCCCTTTGGACCATCAACCTGTCCGGCGCCTCTCTGAGTGATGAGCAGTTCCTGCAGTTTGTGCAGGAGCAGTTTTTGCTCCTCGGGGTGCCTTATCAGGCGATCTGTTTTGAGATCACCGAAACTGCGGCGATTTCCAATCTCGGCAAGGCTGTGCACTTCATACAGCAATTACGCAAATTGGGTTGCAGTTTCTCGCTGGACGATTTCGGCATCGGCCTGTCTTCGTTCGCCTACCTGAAGCACCTGCCGGTGGACTATTTGAAGATAGACGGCAGTTTCATCAAGGATATGGCTCACGACCCGATAGACCGTGCGATGGTTGAAGCGATCAACAACATCGGTCATGTAATGGGAATACAGACCATCGCCGAGTTCGTCGAAAACAAAGAAACCCTGGCCATGCTCAAGCTGATAGGAGTGGATC
>CAYUAZ010000185.1:0-4279 GCA_964442865.1 uncultured Gammaproteobacteria bacterium | reverse complement strand
ACCCCTCACCCCTCACCCCTCACCCGCCTCCTCACCACATCCCAGGCAAGAAACCCCAGCACGACCGCGCCCACCACCACCACAACGGCAATCACTGTGTATTCCGTGGTAATGCTGACCAAACCGCCGATCAGCATATGCACCGAATACCCCAGGATAGTCAGCCCGGCGATGGCCGCGATCAAATAAACGATAATTTCTTTCATATCAGGTGTTGAAATTATAACGCGACTTGGGGTAAATTATGACCATTATCGGCAGGCCCCGGTGTGCAGGGGGCCAGCGAACACTTTAAAACAAGTCAAACAGCGGAGAGAGATATGGCGAAGCCGGTCAACATGGTAAGAAAGTCCCTCATCTTGAGCTTGGTGGTGGGCATGGTGGTGGGGATGGGTAACGGCAGCGTATTCGGTATTTATCTGATGGCCAATCTGGGGCGCGGCAGTTTCGGCGAGTGGGGCGGCTGGGGTTGGCAATCCTACAGCCCGTTCGGCTACTTCAACGGCTTTATGACCTGGGTCATGCTGGTGTTCGGCGTCGCCTTCATCTGGATATTATTGTCCGCCATACATGGTCATGATAGGATGTCGAAACTGGGTCAGGGTGGCGGCCATTGAACCGCCTGGAACTCCTTACACTAGTCTAAATACAGTACATCGGAGCGAACAACAATGTTAGCAGCAATCGCCGCAGTTTTCAGTATGGTCGCCGCGTTCTCCAGCATGTGGCTTGCATGGTATCTGATGATCCCCTGCAAGGTATGCGGCAAGGTCGGTAACCGGGGGCTGATCAAGCCGTGCTGCGTGACGCCGGCCAAAAAGTAAGCGCCGGTCTCAATCGGGCCTAAATATAACTAAAATTAGTTTACGGGACGTGCGCGCAGCGCACGCTACAGATTTCGAGTTTGATGAGGTGAGCATGTTAACCAAATATTTATTCGCCAAGAACGAAGACATCCCGCCAGGTACGGCGACGCTGTTCTTCTCCTTTTCCGCCATCGTCTGGTTCATCATAGGCACGGGTTTGGGCTCGTTCAACGCCGCCAAGCTCGCGTTCCCCGATTGGGTCACCGGCTACGAATACTTCGCTTTTGGCAAGATGCGCCAGGTGCATGTGATGGCGGTCATCTTCGGCTGGATCTCGATGGCATTCGCCGCCGCGATGATGTATATCACCCCGGCGCTCGGCAACACCAAGCTGTGGTCGGAGAAGCTCGCGCTGTGGAGCTGCATGAACTGGAATATCGGCCTGGCGGTTGGTCTCATCACCCTGTGGATGGGCATGACCTCCGGCCGTGAATATTCCGACTTCATCTATCCCATAGACCTCATCCTGCTGTTCGGCGTGCTGATCCCCGTGTCACTCAACGTGTGGATGACCATCGCCAAGCGCCGCACCCAAGGGATCTACACCACTAACTGGTTCTTCGCCGCTTCGATCTTCATGCTCATGATCGTGCTGCTGGTGGGCAACCTGCCGGAGTATTTCCATCTCACTGGTCTCACCGAGGCCTATCTCACCTGGTGGAACGCACATAACATTCTGGGTCTGTGGATCACGCCGGTGGCTGCGGCCATTGCCTACTACACCATCCCGAAAATCACCGGCAACCCGCTGTACTCGCACCGCATCGGACACCTGCACTTCTGGTCTATCGTGATCTTCTACTCCACGCCCGCCGCGCATCACCTGATGTCCGCGCCGTTGCCCGAGTGGCTGAAGTCATTCGCCTCAGTGGAGGGCGTGCTGATCCTGGTGCCTGCCATCGCCTTTGTATCCAACATCCTGCTTACCATGCAGGGCAAGTGGAACATGTTCGTGGAGAACATCGAGGTACGTTTCACCGTGACCGGCGTGCTGCTCGCCATTCCGCTCAACATGCAGGGTGGCTTCCAGCAAACCCGCTCGATCAACTGGTACATCCACGGCACCGGCTGGATAGTGGCGCACGCGCACCTGGCGCTGCTCGGCTTCTCCACCTTCATTGAGGTGGCCGCCGTGTACTACGGCCTGCAAATGATCATGAAACGCAAGCTGTATTCACTCGCGCTCGCCAACTTCCACTTCTGGATGCTGCTGATCGGCTTCTCGATTTACTGGATCTCGATGACCATCGCCGGCCTGATCCAGGGCGCGGGCAAGATTTACGAAGTGCCCTATATAGACATCGTGGTGGCCGAGCATCCGTACATGATCGCGCGCTGGTTCGGCGGAACCCTGGTGTTCCTGGGCAACCTGGTGTGGCTGTACAACATGTACATGACGGCGCGCGCGGGTACCGTGGTGCCGCAGGGCCGCATGGTGCACGAGCTCGCCTACGAACGCTAAAAGCAAATATTTTTCATAGGAGTATCTAGACGTGGCCTTTAGAGAATACCGAATCGGCGCCATTATGTTCGGCGCGGCGCTCAGCCTGTCCATGTTCATCACCCTGGTGATGCCGAGTTTTAACATCTTCTCTGTGGGGTCCACCGCACTCGCGCTGGACAAGCAGTTGACCTACGGCTTCAACAGCGGCTTTACCTTCTCCGACCCCTTCCTCAAGGGGCATGCCGCTCCGACCAAGGTGTTGCTGAACAAGGATCCGGCCTCGGGCGCGGACATGGAGCCGGTATACGCCTACGTATTCCGTCCCGGCGCACCCTTCCCCAGCGGCATCAAGCACCCGAAGGTGCTTGGCTTCGGTAGCGCGGAGTTGAGCGTTGAGCAAGGTAAAATTCACGATGCCACCGAGGCCCAGGGCGCCGTGTTCCTGGTCAAGAGCGGCGACTACCAAGGCAAGTCCTATCCCTATATAGAGAACGCCAGTGCCACCCACGGCTGGACGCCTGATGCGGTACTCACTGTGGCCGGTGACGCCAACGCCCATTATGCCGGTTCGGGCAAGGTCATCTTCGTGCGCGAGGGCTGCTGGTGGTGCCACACCTTGCTGCCTGAGCAAACCCAGGACTTCCAGTACTTCGGCGCGCCGCCTTATCTGGGCGACTTCAACGGCGAGTCACCCACCGCGTTCGGTTCCGACCGCAAGGCGCCCGATCTGCTGCATGTGGGCTCGCGCAACTCCTCCAAGGAGTGGATGATGATGCACTTTTTCAACCCGCGCCTGGTGCAGCCGCACTCCATCATGCCGCGCTTTGATTATCTGTGGGGCAAAGTGGATGCCAATGGCAAGCCCATTGACTATGTGGGCTGGCGCAAGGAATTTCTGGAGTACCGGCGCGGCGAGCGTGTGACGCCGCCCGAGGTGCCCGCTTACGCAAGCAACAGCGAAGCCCGTTACCTGATAGACTTTGTCTTGAACTTAAAGTAGGAGGATGAGCCATGGCCTGGAGATTTGATAACCCGCTACGTACCCTCACGGATGATGAAAGCAACAAGACCGCCATGGAGATATGGGAGTCCGAAAGTCTGGGCGGCATCACCGAGAACAACAACCGCCTGCCTCAGCCGGTGGTGTATCTGCTGGTGCTGACCATCATATCCGCGTACCTCATTACCTTCCCGCTGTGGGGCCAGCGCCCGACCGCCGCGATCTACCAGGAGTATGTTGCCGCCATGGACAGCCCTGAAGTACAGGCCCTGCCCAACGACCAGGCCCGCATGGACTATCTTATCAAAGAGGTAGGCAGCAAATCGAAGCACAAGATTCAACTGATACAACACCCGCTAGAGATGGATGACCTGCGTGTGCTGAAGCCGCACATCCTGGACTTGCAGGCGAAAAACGTCATCCTGGAAGACTATACCGTTCTGGGCGACAGGCTGGTCCTCGCCAATTTTGAGGGCAATCTCCGTGCCGACGGCAGCATCGTGCGTCAGCAGCCGTGGTGGGACAAGGGCTACACCATAGACATCTTTTACGTGATTTATTTCTGCCTGGCCGTCATGACGGTCGTCAAGCGCCTGCCGCCGAACACCGTCCAGCCGCGCCACGGCAACGAGCGTATGTTGAGCGACGCAGAGATTGCAGAGTTGAGCGTGCACGGTCAAACTCAAAAGAGGAGAGTAGCATGATAGATCTGGACAACCCGCCGTTGGTTCTGGCCGGAGTAACGTTATTGGCCTTGTTGGTACCGGTGCTCTACAGCTTTATCGTAGACCGTTACGCGCCTAACCTGTATAAGAAGAAAAAGTAACACGCAGCCGAAACCAAGAACAACAATGCCGCTCTTAGTAGCGGCATTGTTTTTTTAGGGGCCTGGATTCACTTAGGGAATGCCTGATTTATTCATGTTGAACCGCCAAGACGCCAAGAACGCCAGGTTTTTTCCTTAAAATT
>CAYUAZ010000184.1:0-4304 GCA_964442865.1 uncultured Gammaproteobacteria bacterium | reverse complement strand
CGCAATCGTCATTGACCGCCTTAAACTGATCGAGATCTAAATTACACAGGGCATGATCGGAGCCGTCTTCACGAGAGCCCGCCAATACCCGTTCCATACGCCGCTCGAACTCCCGGCGGTTGACGAGACCGGTAAGCGAGTCATGAGTGGCTTGATAGGACAATTGCTGAGTCAGCTTGCGCTCCTGGGTCACGTCGCGAAATACCATCACGGCGCCTACAGTCTTTCCGTCCCGACCGTGAATGGCGGATGCCTGCTCAGCGATGCCCATTTCAACACCATCGCGGCGAATGAGTATGCTATGGTTGGCTAGAGCCGTGTTATGGCCCCCGCGCAGGCAGCGCATCACCGGGCTTTCCATCGGCTCCCGCGCGGCCTCGCTGACGACATTGAAGACCTGCTCCAGGTGCTGTCCGCGTGCCTCCGTGTTAGTCCACCCGGTGAACTGCTCGGCAACGGGATTGAGATAACTGATAATGCCGCTGGCATCGGTGGTGATAACGGCATCGCCGATAGACTCAAGCGTGACCAGCGCCCGCTCCTTTTCCTCAAACAATGCAAGTTCTGCCCGTCTGCGTTCCTCGAGCTCCTTGGCCAGATTGGCGTTGGCCGACTCCAGCAGGGCAGAGCGTTTTTCCAGCAGGGCGGTGCGATTGGCCACCAACTCCTGAAGGCGATGACGGTGTTGCCGGAGTTCTTCCTCCACCTGCTTGCTCTCGGTGATGTCCACAAGGACACCTTGCAGAAACAGGGGCTGGCCCGTTTCGTCACGCACGATATTGGCCTCATCGCGGAACCACAATATGGATCCATTGCGTGTAAACAGACGGTACTCGCAGTTCAGGGGATTGCCACTGGTACGGCTCAGCGAGAACTGCTCCACAACGCGCGTGACGTCGTCCGGGTGGATCTGCTTGAGACGGATTTGTGGGTCGGCGAGCCATTCCTCCTGGGAGTAGCCCAGAGCCTTAATCTGCGGGCTGATATAGAGTGTGCTGCCGGCTTCGTCCAGCGCAGCAATATAGGCAATCGCTGGAATTTGCTCGACCAGGGTTCGATATTTGGCCTCAGCCTGACTCAGCTTTTCCTCAGCCTGCCGCTTCTCCACCACCATGCGTCGCTCGCGCAGCACACGCTCAATGACGGTCGGGATCAATTCAAGGTACCGTCTGTCTATATCCTTGACCAAATAATCCCGCGCACCTCGCTTCATCGCCTCCACGGCGATCAGCGCATTGTCGGCGCCGGTGAGCATCAAAACGGGGGTCGGTATCTCGCCCATGTCATCGCGCAATTCCGCCAGGAATTCCAGGCCATCGAGGTCCGGCAGGCGGTAATCGAGTAAAATACAGTCCGGTTGTTCGGCATGAGCGAGATGCAGGCCTTCCCTGCCCGTCGCGGCCTCGGAGAGTGCGAAATCGTAGTCGGGGTGCTGTGCTAGGGCCCTGCGGCAGGCCTTGCGGTCAACGATGTCATCGTCCACAACCAACACCCGGATCTGCGTCTTAGTCATAGAAGAATTCCCTTTATGGTGTCAGTCAATAACTGCGTGCGACATCTTCATGGCGGCATTTCGCTGATGGTCCAGTACGTGTTGATGGAGCGCATGACCTCGACGAACTGCCGGTAGTCCACCGGTTTCGCCATGTAACCCGCAACCCCAAGATTAAAACTGTTTACCTTGTCCTGCTGTTCCTCCGATGTGGTGAGCACCACGACGGGGAGGCGCTTTAATTCGCTATCGTTCTTAACCACTTGCAGGAATTCAATGCCGTTCATGACAGGCATGTTGAGGTCAAGCAGGATGAGGCACGGTTGTATATTGCGCGTGTCCCGCAGATAGGCCAAGCCTCCTCGCCGTTTTCCATTTCCACCAGCGGGTTTGTCACGCGCAGCTCTTTAAAGGCTCGCCTCACTGTCATGACATCCACATGGTCATCTTCCACCAAAAGGATGGGTTTATTGGTTATCCTCATTAAGCTTCCCCCTTATTTGCCTACCGCCGCCTTCCCAGGCAGGGTGAAGAAAAAACGGCTCCCCTGGCCGACCTTAGACTCGACCCATATCTTGCCACCGTACATCTCGACTATCTTCTTGACCAGCGCAAGCCCGACGCCTGTGCTCTCCACCCTATCACGCGGCGTCAGGGTTTGGAATAACTGGAAGATCTTTTCAAAATGCCGTTCTTCAATCCCGGGGCCGTTATCGCTCACGCTGAATTTCCAATTGCCCTGCTCGGCCATGCAGTCAATGGTGATTACCCCTCGGTCTTTATCCATGTATTTGATGGCGTTGCTCAAGAGGTTCTGAAACACCTGCTGGATACGGGTCTTTTCCATGACCACGGTCGGTAAGCTATGTTCGATGGTGATGGTGATGTGCTTCGGCGGTGAGAGCAGATCAATCACCTCATGCAGCAAGGCATTGAGATCTACCGTGACTCGTGTCTCCTTGATTCGGCCAACCCTGGAGTATTCTAATATGCCATCTATGAGGTTTCCCATGCGGTGCACCCGGCTGATGAGCAACCCCATGTGTTCCTTTCCTTCACTATCAAATTTGTCCGCGTAATCTGTTGACAGCCAGTCCGCCAGCGAGCCGATAGCCCGCAGCGGGGCCTTTAGATCATGAGACACCACATAGGCGAAATTCTTTAACTCCTCATTGGCGCTCTCGAATTCCTGGATAAGTTGGGCCTGCCGCTCTTGCGCCTGCTTGCGCTCGGTGATATCTCGCAAAATACCCGTGAACATGCGCCGCTCGCCAAAATGCATCTCGCCCACCGCGAGATCCATCGGAAAGGTCGTCCCGTCCTTGCGCAAACCCACGACCTCTCTTCCTATCCCAATGATGCGTTTTTCACCCGTTTTCAGATACCTGGCAAGGTAGCCATCGTGCTCCTCATGGTAGGGCGTGGGCATGAGCATGGAGACGTTTTTTTCCGTCACTTCAGCCTCCGTGTAACCGAACATGCGTTCCGCCACCGGATTGAAGCGGTCAATAATGCCGTGCTCATTGAGCACGATGATACCATCCGCTGCGGTATTAACAATGGCGCGCATGCGCGCCTCGCTTTCGCGCAACTGCACCGCTTGTTCAGCCAGCGCCTGCTCCGCTTGCTTACGGCGGCTGATATCATGGATAGAGGCCATGACCAGCAATCCTTCCTCAGTCCGGAGCGGGCTCAGGCTCACCTCGACCGGAAACTCGGTACCGTCCTTGCGTCTCCCGTAAAGCTCAAACTCAAGCCCCATCGGGCGCATGTTGGGATGAGATGAATAATTCGCGCGGTAACCCCTATGCTTCTCATGGAAGCGTTCCGGGATCAAGGCTTCGATGGTCCTGCCCAGCAATTCTTCGCGCGTGTATCCGAACAGCATCTCCACCGGCGGATTGAGCAGGACTATCCTGCCCTCCTGGTCAACAACGACCATCGCATCCGTTGCGGATTCCAGTAACCACCGGAAGCTCTTGCCTTCTAGCACGTGCTCAAACATGTGTAATAGCAAATTGTAGTTATAATTTGGAGTGAATTTTTATGTTTCTATAGTTCGCCGGGTGGTCATTAACAACCATCCATAACCTAGCACGGCCGCCACCAGCGAGGCACACAAAATTCCCAATTTTGCCATCAACAGATACTCCGCGTGCTCAGCAAAGGCCAGTTCGGCGATGAACAAGGACATGGTAAATCCGATGCCCGCCAACAGGCTTACGCCAGCGATGTGGCGGAATTCCGTGTGTTCCGGCAGTTGTCCTATATTCAACTTAAGGGCCAGCCAGCAACTGCCCGTGATGCCAAGAAATTTTCCGAATACCAAACCGAACATCACGCCCAGGGTCACGGGATGATGCAAAGCTACCCAGACCGTATCGAACGCAATGGGCACGCCGGCATTGACCAATGCAAAGACCGGAATCACCAATAACGCCACCGGCAGATGATAGAGGTGCTCCAGGCGTTGCAGCGGCGTATCCACCCGTTCGATGTCGCGCTCCAGGGTATGTAAAATAATCCGCTGCGCATCATTGGTGCGGATATCCCTGTCGGGGCGATGACTTGCGTCGAAGCGATCCATAAGATCGCGGATATGGCGGCTGAAACGCGCGGTGTCATATTTAAAGCGCGCGGGAACGGTGAAAGCCCCCAGCACACCGGCGATGGTGGCATGCACGCCCGATTTCAGCAGCATCAGCCAGAGTAAAAAGGCGATGATAAAGTACGGCACGGGGTTGCGGATCCCGCCCAGGTTGAACACGATCAGAAGCAGAAACAGCGCGAGCGCCGCAACCAGATAAAGGCC
>CAYUAZ010000183.1:0-4326 GCA_964442865.1 uncultured Gammaproteobacteria bacterium | reverse complement strand
GTGGGCCGGGTATTGGGCCAGCCCTACGGCTTTGTGGACACCATCGCCAAGCTGATTCCCTTCGATATCGGCATCACCCTCGACGAGGCCTTGAAGCAGGAACCCGCATTGCGCGCCCGCTATGAACAGGACGAGGAAGTGCACATCCTCATAGATCAGGCGCGCGTCCTGGAGGGCCTTACCCGCAACGCCGGCAAGAACGCGAGCGGCGTCATGATCGCCCCCTCGCGGCTCACCGACTTCACCCCGCTCTACTGCGAACAAGGTTCGGCCAGCGTGGTTACGCAGTTTGATAAAGACGACGTGGAGGCGGTCGGCTTGGTCAAGTTCGACTTCCTGGGCTTGCGCACGCTCACCATCATCCACCGCGCGGTGCAGATTATTAACAGCAGCGGGGTCGCTCCCGGCGTCCTGGACATCACCCAAATCCCGATGGATGACAAGGCGCCCTTCGAACTGCTCAAATCGCGCTCCACGACGGCGCTGTTTCAACTTGAATCGCGCGGCATGAAGGATCTGGTGAAACGCCTGCAGCCCGATTGTTTCGATGACATCGTGGCGCTGGTCGCGCTGTTTCGTCCGGGCCCATTGCAATCCGGCATGGTGGACGATTACATCGCGCGCAAGCACGGCAAGGCCAAGGTGAATTACCCGCACCCCGACATCATCCCCATCCTCAAGCCGACCTACGGGGTGATTCTGTATCAGGAGCAGGTGATGCAGATCGCGCAGGTGCTGGCGGGGTATACCCTGGGTGCGGCAGATTTGTTGCGCCGCGCGATGGGCAAGAAAAAACCCGAGGAGATGGCCAAGCAGCGCGAGATATTCGTCGGCGGTGCGCAGCAACACGGCGTGGCGGAGAAGACCGCCGTCGCCATTTTCGATCTCATGGAAAAGTTCGCGGATTACGGCTTCAACAAGTCGCACTCCGTCGCCTACGCCCTGGTCTCCTACCAGACCGCCTGGCTCAAGGCCCATTACCCCGCAGCGTTCATGGCCGCGGTGCTGTCGTCCGATATGGACCACACCGACAAGGTCGTCACGCTGATTGATGAATGCCGCGAGATGGGATTGAAGATTCTGCCGCCCAATATCAACGCCTGCGACTATGCCTTCACGGTGCAAGATGACGCCACGATTTTGTACGGGTTGGGCGCGATCAAGGGCGCGGGCGAGGCGGCTATCGCCGGGATTGTTGCAAACCGCAGCAGTCACGGGCCGTTTCATGACCTGTTTGATTTTTGCCGGCGTATAGACCTGCGCAAGGCCAATCGTCGTGTGCTCGAGGCGCTCGTCAAGTCCGGCGCGTTGGACGAGCTGGGTCCCGGCAGGGCGACGCTGATGGCGACGCTGCCGGCCGCAACCACCATGGCCGAACACTATCTGCGCGATCAGGCCGCAGGGCAAAATGATTTGTTCGGCGCGACGGCCCCCGAGGCAAAAGCCAGCGGCGTCTTTATCACCCAGCCGGAATGGGACGAAGAGCAGCGCTTGCTGCATGAAAAAGAGACCCTGGGGCTCTATCTCACCGGCCATCCCATCACCCGCTATGAGAGCGAACTGGCGCAGATCGCCGGTTGCAGGATTGCCGATATAAAACCGCACCCCGACAAAACCATGGTGATCGCCGGGTTGGTGACGTCTATGAAGAGTATGCCAAACAAGCGCGGTGAGCGCATGGCCTTCGCAACCCTCGACGACCGCAGCGGCCGGATCGAAATCACCGTATTTGCCGAGACCTATCAGCGCTACCGCGATCTGCTGGTCAAGGAACGTTTGCTGGTCGTTGCTGGCACGGTGAGCGAAGACGAGTATTCGGGAGGCTACAAAATGAACGTCGAGCATATCTACGACATTAACCAGGCACGCGAGGTTTACGCAAAGCGCCTGGAGATCGCCATCGCCGCCGCCCGCGCGGGCAATGGTTTTGTCGCCGAACTTGCGCAAATTCTTACGCCGTTTCGCGCCGGGGCGTGTCCCGTTGCTATCGCCTATTACGGCCAAGATGAGTACGGCAAGGCGTCCGCGCAATTGACCCTGGGGCCGGAATGGCGCGTCCATCCGACCGATGACCTGCTGCAACGATTGAAATCACTGGCGGGGGATGACCGCGTTAGGGTAATCTATTAAGTTAACTATAATCCTGTCCCTGTAACGGAGGTTGGTATGGCTCAAACAGTGATTGATGATGAACAGTTGAAAGAGGCGGTGAAATCGGCTCTTACAGAACTTTTTCAAGAAAGAAAAGACCTGTTCCGCGAGCTTGTCGCAGAGATGATTGAAGAAGTCGCTTTTGCCCATGCTATAAAAGAAGGCGAAGCTTCTGAACCGATGACTAAATCTGAAATATTTAAGACTTTAGAAGGCAATGCGTGAAGGTCGAGTTCAAAGGCAGTTTTGCCAGAGACTTGAAGAGGATAAGGGATACGAAACTGCTGCAGCAAGTACGTACGCTAATTGAACAAATTGAACAGGCTGATGGTCTTCGTGATGTTACGCAGCTAAAACCTCTCGAAGGATTCTCTCGCTACTACCGGGTAAGGATCGGGAATTATCGAGTGGGAGTAATAATGGAGCAGGGTACCGTTACTTTTATAAGATGTCTGCATCGCAAAGAAATCTACAGATATTTCCCTTGATGAGCGAGTAGGAATGAACCTCAACTTCCTTGATTTTGAACAACCCATCGCCGAGCTCGAAGACAAGATCGAAGAGCTGCGTTATCTCTGCGATGATAACGAGATCAACGTCAGTGAAGAGATCGCCCGTCTCGATGCCAAGAGCCGGGACCTGACCGAAACGATATTTTCCAAACTGACGCCCTGGCAGGTCGCCCAACTCGCCCGCCACCCGCAGCGCCCCAGCATGATGAAATACGTGGAGCGGATCTTCAGCGATTTTGAGGAGCTGCACGGCGACCGCTGCTTTGCCGATGACGCTGCCGTAATCGGCGGCGTCGCGCGGCTCGATAACCGTTCCACTTCGGTGATGGTTATCGGCACGCAAAAGGGCTACGACACCAAGGAAAAGATCCGCCGCAACTTCGGCATGCCGCGCCCGGAAGGCTATCGCAAGGCCTTGCGCCTCATGCAGCTTGCCGAGCGTTTCAAGATGCCCGTGCTCACCTTTATTGACACGCCCGGCGCCTATCCCGGCGTGGACGCGGAAGAACGCGGCCAGAGCGAGGCCATTGCACGCAATCTGTTTACGATGTCGCGCCTCAAGACGCCTATCATCTGCACGGTGATCGGCGAGGGCGGTTCCGGCGGCGCGCTGGCCATCGGCGTCGGCGATGTTACGCTGATGATGCAGTATTCCAGCTATGCGGTGATTTCGCCCGAGGGTTGCGCTTCCATCCTGTGGAAGAGTGCGGCCAAGGCGCCGGAAGCGGCTGAAACCATGGGAATTACCGCCAATCGTCCGAAGACGCTGGGACTAATCGACAAAATCATCACCGAGCCGCTCGGCGGGGCGCACCGCGATCAAGACGCGGTGATGCAGACGCTGAAGAAAGTGTTGCAGGAAAGCCTGAGCCAGTTGCAGAGCCAGCCCCTGGACGAGCTGTTGAAACCGCGTTTCGAACGGCTGATGGCCTATGGCAAGTTCAAAGAAGTTGCAGTCTGATGACCTCCCGGAATTTATCGCAGGCAAGCTGACGCCGTGGGTTGGCGCTGGTCAGCGCCTCACGCTGGCCTTGAGCGGTGGCGTGGATTCGGTGGTACTGCTGGATATCCTGGCGCAATTGCGCGCGGGCCTGAAATTTCAACTGTCGGCGCTTTACGTCAATCATCAGATCAGCCCGAACGCCCCCGCATGGGGGCGTTTTTGCGCCGAGTTGTGCGCACGTTGCGACGTGCCTTTCACGGAAGAAACCGTGGTGCTGGATCGGGAAGGCGGCGAAAGCCTGGAAGCGCTGGCGCGTGAGGCGCGTTACCGGGTCTTTGCCCGCCACGATGCGGATTTCATGGTGTTGGCGCAGCATCTCGACGACCAGGCGGAAACCCTGCTGCTTCAACTCCTGCGCGGCGCGGGCTTGAAGGGTTTGAGCGGCATGCCGGAAGCGCGTGCGCTGCAACCGACCAGCCGAATTCTGCGCCCCCTGCTCGATGTGCCGCGCGGCGAAATTGTCGAATATGCCCGGCGGCGCGGCCTGTCGTGGGTCGAGGACGAGAGCAACCGGGACGTCGGTTTCGACCGCAATTTCCTGCGCCATGACGTACTACCTGCTCTGGGGAAGCGCTTTCCCGCTTACCGGGAAACGTTCGCGCGCACGGCCCGGCATTTTGCCGAGGCGACCCTGGCAGGCGCCGCGCGGACTGGCCTGCC
>CAYUAZ010000182.1:0-4348 GCA_964442865.1 uncultured Gammaproteobacteria bacterium | reverse complement strand
TGGAGGGGATACTATAACATATATATGTAAATACTTAAATCAAAAATGCTCTAGGCCGAATCACTCCCATTCGATGGTGGCGGGCGGCTTGCCTGAAATATCGTAGACCACGCGGCTGACGCCGGGCACTTCGTTGATGATGCGGGTGGAGATTTTATCCAGCACGTCGTAGGGCAGATGCGCCCAATGCGCGGTCATGAAGTCCACGGTCTCCACCGCGCGCAGGGAGATCACATGATCGTAACGGCGCGCGTCGCCCATCACGCCGACGGATTTCACGGGCAAAAATACCGCGAATGCCTGGCTCACCTTGTCGTAGAGATCGTGTCTGTGCAGCTCTTCCATAAAAATGGCGTCTGCCTTGCGCAGCGTGTCGGCGTAGTCTTTTTTCACCTCGCCCAGGATGCGCACGCCGAGACCGGGGCCGGGAAACGGATGGCGGTACACCATTTCGTACGGTAACCCCAGCTCCACGCCGAGACGGCGCACTTCGTCCTTGAACAGTTCGCGCAGCGGCTCGACCAGCTTGAGCTTCATCTTTTCCGGCAGGCCGCCGACGTTGTGATGCGACTTGATGACGTGCGCCTTGCCCGACTTGGCGGCGGCGGATTCGATCACGTCGGGATAGATGGTACCCTGCGCGAGCCATTTGATATTGCGCAGCTTGACGGCCTCTTCCTCAAACACCTCGATAAACAAGCGGCCGATGTGTTTGCGCTTTTCTTCGGGATCAGCGACGCCCTTCAGCGCGTCGAGAAAGCGCTGCTCCGCATCCACGCGCAGCACCTTGATGCCCATGTGTTTGGCGAAGGTCGCCATCACCTGATCGCCTTCATGCAGGCGCAGCAGGCCGTTGTCCACGAATACGCAGGTGAGTTGATCGCCGATGGCCTTGTGCAACAGCGCGGCCACCACTGAGGAATCCACGCCGCCGGACAGGCCCAGCAGCACTTCATCCGTACCGACCTGCTGGCGCACCTGCGCGATGCTGTCGGCGACGATGTTGTGCGCCGTCCACAGCGCAGCACAATCGCAAATCTCCAGCACGAAACGTTGCAGGATGCGCGCACCCTGATGCGTGTGCGTGACTTCGGGATGAAATTGCAGGCCGTAAAAATGGCGTGCCTCGTCGGCCATGCCGGCGAGCGGCGCCGATGGGGTACTCGCGATCGCCTTGAAGCCGGTCGGCAACCGCGCCACGCGGTCGCCGTGGCTCATCCACACGTCGAGCAGGCCGTGGCCTTCTTCGTTGGTGCGGTCTTCGATATCGCGCAGCAATCCGGAGTGGCCGCGCGCGCGCACCTCGGCGTAACCGAATTCACGGTGCGCGGAACTCTCCACCTCGCCGCCCAGTTGCGCCGCCATAGTCTGCATGCCGTAGCAGATGCCGAGCACCGGCACGCCGAGTGCAAACACCAACTGCGGCGCGCGCGGCGTGCCCTGCAACGTCACCGACTCCGGCCCGCCGGAGAGAATCACCCCCCTGGGGGCGAAGGCGCGCAGCGCGGCGTCGCTCATGTCCCACGGATGTATTTCGCAATACACGCCGAACTCGCGCACGCGCCGCGCGATGAGCTGGGTGTATTGCGATCCGAAATCGAGGATGAGGATGCGGTCGGCGTGGATGTTCGTCATAACTGTAGGTGCGATTTGGTTCGCACGTTGGCTGAAGCTGGCCGAATGAATTCGGCCCTACTATTAATCAATTTGATAATTCGGTGCTTCTTTGGTGATGGTAACATCGTGCACGTGGCTCTCGCGCATGCCGGCCAGGGTGACGCGGACGAACTTCGGTTTGGTGCGCATCTCTTCGATGTTTCCGCAGCCGGTATAGCCCATGCTGGCGCGCAGGCCACCCATCAATTGATGGACGATGGCCTGTAAGCTGCCTTTGTAGGGGACGCGGCCCTCGATGCCTTCCGGCACCAGCTTCTCGGCCTCGGCGCCTTCCTGGAAATAACGGTCGCTGGAACCGGCCTGCCGGGTCATGGCGCCCAGCGAGCCCATGCCTCGATAGGATTTATAGGAGCGGCCCTGGTAAAGTTCGATCTCGCCGGGCGCCTGTTCGGTGCCGGAAAACATGCTGCCGGTCATCACCGAGTAGGCGCCGGCGGCTATCGCCTTGGCGACGTCGCCGGAGTAGCGGATGCCGCCGTCGGCGATGACGGGTACGCCGCTGCCTGCCAGGGCCTCGGCCACATTGGCAATCGCCGTCACCTGCGGCACACCCACGCCGGAGATAATGCGCGTGGTGCAAATTGAGCCCGGGCCTATGCCGACCTTGACCGCGTCGGCGCCGGCCTTGACCAGGGCATGGGCGGCCTCGGCGGTGGCGATGTTGCCGCCGATGATTTGCACGTCAGGAAAATTCTTTTTGACCCAGGCCACGCGATCCAGCACGCCTTGGGAATGTCCATGCGCGGTATCCACCACGATGACATCCACGTCCGCCGCGATCAATGCCGCGACCCGCTCGTCGGTGCCCTGCCCCGTTCCCACCGCAGCGCCAACCCGCAGACGCCCCAGATCATCCTTGCAGGCCTGCGGATTCTCCTTCGCCTTCTGGATGTCCTTGACGGTAATCAGGCCGCGCAATTGAAATTTGTTGTTAATCACCAGCACCTTTTCGATGCGGTGTTTGTTCAGCAACTCCACCACCCGCTCGCGCTCGGTGCCTTCCTTGACGGTGATGAGCCGCTCCTTGGGCGTCATGATGGTGGACACCGGGGCGTCGAAATGCGTTTCGAAGCGCAGATCGCGATTGGTGACGATGCCGACCAGGTCTTCCCTGTCCACCACCGGCACGCCCGAGATATTATTGGCCCGCATCAACCCCAGTACCTCGCCGATGCTCATGCTGGGCGGTACGGTGATAGGCTCCTTGATGACGCCGCTTTCGAACTTCTTGACCATGCGCACCTGGCGCGCCTGCTCCTCGATGGTCATGTTTTTGTGCATGATGCCCACCCCGCCCTCCTGGGCAATGCTGATGGCCAGGCGGCCCTCGGTGTCAGTGTCCATCGCGGCGGACAGCAACGGGATGCTGAGCCGGATATTTCGTGTGAGTTGAGTCGTTAACTGGACCTGGGCGGGGAGCACCGTGGAGTGGGCCGGGACCAGCATGACATCATCAAAGGTGAGGGCGTCTTGAGTAACACGCATCGGACTATTCCGTGTAGGGATGATGCGTACATAGTATAGAGTTTTATCCCGCCGGGGTAAACCAAAGGTATCGTTCCCTGCGCCTCTCATTTATCATCTCCATATGGATTACATACCAACTGAGCGGGAGGTCTACACCATCTCGCGCCTCAACCAGGAGGTGCGCGCGTTGCTGGAGGGCCATTTCCCGCTGCTCTGGATTGAGGGGGAGATTTCCAATCTGGCCCGCCCCTCCTCCGGCCACCTCTATTTTGCCCTCAAGGACGAGCAGGCGCAGGTGCGCTGCGCGATGTTTCGCACGCGCAACCGCAATCTGGGCTTTACCCCCGACAATGGCATGCAGGTGCTGGTGCGGGCGCGGGTAAGCCTGTACGAGGGCCGGGGCGAGTTTCAGCTTATTGTCGAAGAGATTGAGCAGGCGGGTGACGGCGCGCTGCGCCGCGCCTTTGAGCTGCTCAAGCAACGCCTGGCCGCGCAAGGCCTGTTCGACGCCGCGCATAAACGCCCCCTACCCCGTTTGCCGAAGCGTATCGGTGTCATTACCTCGCCCACCGGGGCGGCGCTCCGCGACATTTTAACGACGCTGCGCCGCCGGTTTCCCGCCATCCCGGTTTTAATCTACCCGGTTCCCGTACAGGGGGTGGGTGCGGCGGACAAGATCGCGCGAGCGATCCGCCTTGCCTCGGAGCGGGCGGACTGTGATGTGCTGATTCTGACTCGCGGCGGCGGTTCGCTGGAGGACTTGTGGGCCTTCAACGAAGAGGTGGTGGCCCATGCGGTCTATGCCTGCCGAATCCCGCTGGTGGCGGGGATCGGCCACGAGACCGACATCACCATCGCCGACTTTGCCGCCGATCAGCGCGCCGCCACGCCCACCGCCGCCGCCGAACTGGTCAGCCCGGATGCAACGGAATGGATACAACAGTTTGTCCGCTACCAACGGCGCCTGGCCACACGGGTACAGACCCAGATCAGGTATCATCGCCAAGCCCTGCGCGGACTGGCTCAGCGGGTGCAACACCCCCGACAACGGCTGCTCAGACAGGCACAGCGTCTGGACGAGCTGGAACAGCGTCTGCAACACGCCCGGCGGGTGCTTTATCGGCATGCCGCGTCGCGCTTGGCGGAGCTTCAGGCACACCTGCAACGCCACCGGCAACAGAACGATGCCGGCAACGAAGCCTTC
>CAYUAZ010000181.1:0-4401 GCA_964442865.1 uncultured Gammaproteobacteria bacterium | reverse complement strand
CGAAGCGCATTTCTTCGGCGACGAGATAGTGGAAGTGGCCCAGAAGCTGGCCGACCCAGGCCGCCGCGTCATCGGAGCGGGTCTGGTCCAGACATCCCGGGGCGAGGCTTTCGCCCACATGGGCAATCTACGCTCGGTCGCCAAGGCAATAGAGAAGGCCGGACCCGGCGTGACGGTCAACGTCACCAGCGACCCGGAGCAGATTCGTGCCGCCGAACGTGTGGTATTTCCCGGACAGGGCGCCATGCGCGATTGCATGGCCGAGGTGCAAAACCGCGGGCTGGATCAGGTGGTGCGCGACTGCATTAAGAACAAACCCTTTCTCGGTATCTGCATGGGCCTGCAAGTGTTGCTCGACTTCAGCGAGGAAAATAACGGACGCGAGGGGCTCGGCATCGTGCACGGCCGGGTGCGACGCTTTGCCGATCATCTCACGGATTCTAAAACAGGCGAACGTCTCAAGATCCCCCACATGGGCTGGAATCAGGTACATCAAACCCGCGCCCACCCGTTATGGGCCGGCATCCCTCAGGACAGCCGGTTTTATTTTGTGCACAGTTACTACGTCGTGCCCGAAGACACCCATCTCATTACCGGCGCCACCGCCTACCCTGATGAGTTCGCCTCCGCCCTCGCGTGGGACAACGTGTTCGCCGTGCAATTTCACCCGGAGAAAAGCCAGCATGCCGGGCTCAATCTGCTGGCGAATTTTCTACAATGGAACGGTAATGCCTGAGATGACGACAACACAACTATGCTATTGATACCCGCCATAGACCTCAAGGATGGCAAATGCGTCCGCCTGCGCCAGGGGCGCATGGACGACGATACGGTATTTTCCGACGACCCGCTCGCTGTGGCCGATCGCTGGGTCAAGGCCGGCGCGCGCCGTTTGCATATCGTAGATCTCAACGGCGCCACTGCGGGCCGTCCGGTGAACGCCGAGGTGATACACCGCATTGCGAAGGCGCACCCCGAGTTGCCCATCCAGGTGGGCGGCGGAATCCGCGATGAAGACACCATCCAATCCTATCTCGATGCCGGCGTGCAGTACGCCATCATCGGCACCAAGGCGGTCAATGCCCCGCACTTTGTGGCCGACGTGTGCCTGGAGTTTCCCGGCCACATCATGGTGGGGCTCGACGCCAAGGACGGCAAGGTCGCCATAGACGGCTGGTCCAAACTCTCCAACCACGATGTCGGCGATCTCGCGCAGCGCTTTGAAAAAGACGGCGTGGAGGCCATTATCTACACCGACATCAGCCGCGACGGTATGATGGGCGGCGTAAACATCGAAGCCACCGTCGCGCTGGCCCGCGCCATTACCATTCCGGTCATCGCATCGGGCGGCGTCACCAATCTCGATGACATCCGCGCCCTGTGCAAGGTCGCCCACGAGGGAATTATGGGCGCCATCGTCGGCCGCGCCATTTATGAGGGCACGCTGGACTTCGCCAAGGGCCAGAAACTGGCGGATAAATTGAGCAAAAAACGAGGGTAGGGCCGAATTTATTCGGCCTACATTTCATGGGCCTAGCCAAACGCATCATCCCCTGCCTGGACGTGGACGCCGGTCGAGTCGTCAAGGGCGTAAAATTCGTCGCCATCCGCGATGCGGGTGACCCGGTGGAGATCGCCCGCCGCTACGACGAGGAAGGCGCCGATGAAATCACCTTTCTCGACATCACCGCCAGCGCCGACGAACGCGCCACGCTGGCACATGTGGTGGAGCAGGTCGCAAGCCAGGTGTTTATTCCCCTGACGGTAGGCGGCGGAATCCGCAGCGTCGCGGACATCCGGCGCATGCTCAACGCTGGCGCCGACAAGGTCGCCATCAACACCGCCGCTGTCGCCAACCCGGAATTCGTCAGAGAGGCGGCCGAGCGCTTCGGCTCACAATGCATCGTAGTGGCGGTGGATGCCAAACAGATCGCAGGCGAACCGCGCTGGGAGGTCTATACGCACGGCGGTCGTAGAGCGACCGGGATTGACGTAGTCGCCTGGTGCAAAAAAATGAGCGACTACGGGGCCGGCGAAATCCTGCTCACCAGCATGGATCGCGACGGTACCCGCAATGGCTTCGACCTCCCTCTCACCCGCGCGGTCAGCGAGGCCGTGCCGGTGCCGGTGATCGCCTCCGGTGGCGTGGGCAACCTCGAGCATCTGGCTGAGGGTATACTGCAAGGCAAAGCCGACGCGGTGCTGGCCGCCAGCATCTTTCACTTCGGCGAATACACCCTGCAAGACGCCAAGCGCTACATGGCGCAACGCGGCATTGAAATGAGGCTTACATGACGACCACAGACTGGCTCGATCACATCCACTGGGACGCCCAAGGCCTGGCGCCGGTCATCACCCAGGACGCGACCAGCGGCAAGGTGCTGATGTTCGCCTGGATGAACCGGGAAGCGCTGGCGCAGACCGCCGCGACAGGCCAGGCGGTCTACTGGTCACGCTCGCGCAACGCGCTCTGGCGCAAGGGCGAGGAGTCCGGCCATACCCAGCTTATCAAGGACATCCGCCTGGATTGTGACGCCGACGCCATACTGCTGCGGGTCGAGCAAATCGGCGGCATTGCCTGCCACACCGGGCGGGAACGCTGCTTTTTTCAACAACTCCAGGACGGCCGCTGGCAGGCCGTGGAGCCGGTATTAAAGGATCCCAAGCTGATATATAATAGCTAGTTGGAGTTTTGGCGCACGGGTGTCTTGCATGAGTGACGTGTTGAGCAATCTGGCGCAGATCCTGGAAGAACGGAAGTCGGCCGCCCCCGGTAGCTCTTACGTGGCCGGGCTTTACGCCAAGGGCCTGGACGCCATCCTCAAAAAGGTCGGCGAAGAGGCCGCCGAGGTGCTGATCGCCGCGAAGAACCCGGACGATGCAGATCTCGTGCATGAAACCGCCGACCTCTGGTTTCATACCCTGGTGTTACTGGCTTCCAGGGGTTTAGGGCCGCAGCAGGTTTTGGCCGAGCTGGAGCGCCGTTTCGGCCAGTCCGGCCTCGACGAAAAGCGTAGCAGGTCGGATCAAGCGTAGCGGATCCGGCAACTTTCGCCATGACCGACTGTCTATTTTGCAACATCATCGAGGGCAAGATACCCTCACAGACGGTCTACGCGGACGACCAGGTGGTAGTCTTCAAGGACATCCACCCCAAGGCGCGCGTGCATATCCTGGTGGCGCCCAGGCTGCATGTAGCGAGTCTCGATGAAATGGAGACTGCGCCGGACGGCTTACTGGCCCACATGATGAGGCTGTTGCCGGAACTCGCGCGCGCCCAAGGGCTGCGCAACGGCTTTCGCACCATTATCAACACCGGCCCAGGCGGAGGACAAGAGGTCCCCCACCTGCACATTCACCTACTGGGCGGCGGGCCGCTACCCGGTTTTTAATCTGTATAAACGGAGAGTAACCATGATCAGTGTACCGCAATTGTTAATCATTCTGGCCATCATACTGGTGCTGTTCGGCGCCAAGAAACTGCGCAACCTCGGCGGCGATCTCGGCGACGCAATCAAAAACTTCCGCCATTCGGTGAAGGATGGCGAAGCCGGTGCGGAGACCAAAACCGAAACCACCGCCCATGTGGATCAAAACAGCGGCGGCCGCATCATCGAAGCCGAGCCGGTTACCAAGGCCAAGGAAAAAGTCTAACGCCGTAGCAAAGACCTGGTATGTTCGATATCGGCTTTAGTGAGATTGCCCTGGTCGGCATTGTGGCGCTGCTGGTGGTAGGCCCGAAAAGATTGCCGGAAATCGCGCGCACGGCGGGGAAATGGATAGGCAAGACCCGGCGCATGATCGAGAGCGTCAAGACGGATATAGACCGCGAGTTCAAGACCGATGAGCTGAGAAAATTGTTGACAGAACAGCAGGCCGAGGTTCAGCAACTGCGCCAGATCGTGGAGGACAGCCGTACCTCCATCGAGCAGGACATAGAACGTTCCACGGCGGACCCCGAAGCCGCCAAGCAAACCGCTCTGCCAACCGGCTCCACCCCCATTTCGGGCTCTCAACCACCCGCCACCCCGATAGCGGTCGCCGAGGCCTCTGAACCCAACCATGGCAGCCCAAGATAAACTTCCACCTCCTGGTGCTTCCCCCCCTCAACAAGGAGATCAGGAACAACCGCTAATCGCGCACCTCCTGGAGTTGCGCGACCGCCGGACCTTGGAGGCGAAAATGATGATCTTCGATCGGATGTTTCGGATGCAGGCTCAGATCGTGTCCCTCGCGAATATTCAGTCCGCCGGTAAAACCCAAGCGGCCGTCTGTCACCAGGATCTTGCGGTGATTGCGCAGATTCGAGTAGGCAAATCGCCCCGGCACCAAGGTCGGCAAGAAGAGCACGACCGGCACCCCCGCGGCCTGCAAGCGGCCGACAATCGAGGGAAAGGTATA
>CAYUAZ010000180.1:0-4412 GCA_964442865.1 uncultured Gammaproteobacteria bacterium | reverse complement strand
AATACGATGAAGAGAGAACCAAATTCCAGAAAAGAGAAAGTATAAAAGGAGAAAAAAAAAGAGGCCAAGCGAACATAGAAATGAAACGAAGCAGAAACCCAGGTTAAGCGTTATAAGCGGTTATGCTATTTATATAATCCCATCGAATGCAGACAAGAAATTATCTTCAGTGAAGAGGAACGTGAAAAGGCCACAGCTGAGGCCAAAAAGGCCGTTGCAGAATGGTGCGGTTGAGGCGGGTTGTAGTTAGTATTATTAATATTATTAATTAGTTACATATCAAAGTTAAAGTAATTTATTGGATATGCGCTGGCGCCGTGAGGTAAATGGATTGTGTTTGTAACTGTTCCAGAGTAGCTTGACGCGCTAGCGGTGTCGTCCTCACGCTTTGATGGGCTAGGATAATTGAGGCCAAATTAACAATAACTAACAGGAGGGTTGGCTCATGAGTTTTATGGCTGAGTTCAAGGAATTCGCTATCAAGGGAAATATGATAGACATGGCCGTCGGTATCGTGATCGGCGTGGCCTTCGGCAAAGTGGTCGAGTCACTGGTCAAGGATGTCATCATGCCGCCTATCGGGATGCTGCTGGGCGGTGTCAACTTCTCTCAATTGCATCTCAATCTAAGCTCGCAAGTCTATCCGAGCATGGAGGCCGCAGAACTGGCCGGTGCGCCGTTGCTCAAATACGGGAGCTTTATTAACTCTCTGGTGGATTTCCTCATCATCGCCATGGCCATTTTCGTGGTCGTCAAGGCGATCAACAAGCTGAAGACTATAAGGGCGTAGCAGGACTGCGTAGCGCCAGGATGGGCTTATTCAAAGTATCGTTAGCAGGCTGTTGAAAATCTCATTTTCAACAGCCTGCGTGTGGTACATGGATGTGCGAGTTGAAAAAGCCCATGGAAGGGCTTTTCCAACAGCCTGTTAGTTGAAGTTTAGCACCACCGCGATGTAACCCACGTACAGCACCCCGTTCACGCTCACATGCCACACGCGCAACTGGCCGCGCCGCAGCATGAGGCGTATCCAGAGCGCCGCCGCCAGGGTTACCATTACGCCAAGTGCCACGTCCAGACGCGGACCCCAGGGTGTGAGCATGATGCCGATGGCGGGCAATAGCGTGCCCTGAAACACCATCGCACCGGTGATGTTGCCGAAGGCGAGCGTGTCCTTGCGCTTGCGTATCCACAGGATGCTGTTGACCTTCTCCGGCAGCTCGGTGGCAATGGGAATAATCAGCAGCGACAGCAGCAATGCCGAAATGCCGATCAGCGGTGCGGCCTCCTCAATACCGTGGATAAAGCCCTTGGCGCCCAGCACCAGCAGTGCAAGGCCGCCGACGAGTTGGGCCAGGATGATCGGATAATTTGTCGGCAACCCCAGACGGCTGAACAGCATCACGCCGGGCGCCTCGGTGGCGTGGCCGTCCTGCACCAGTTGGGCGGAGGCGCGCAGGGTGAGCAGGATGTAGATAAAATAGATCAGCACCAGGCTAAAGCCGATGGCGATACGGATGACGTTGAGTTCGGGCGGAACGAACAACGCGACGGCGGCGAGCGAAAAGGCGAGCAGAAAGAAATTGAGGTCGCGCGTGAGTCCAGTCCTTTCCGGTGCGAAATGGCCATTCAGCCCGCGCTTCTTCACCGTGGCGGCGAGCAGCAGGAACAGGGTCAGCGTGGACAGCATGAGCGGCGCGCCGAGGATGGCGCCGACGCCAATCTCGTGGTTGAGTTCCATGTTCTCGGTGCCCGCGAAGATGGCGAGGAGCGGCACCATGGTTTCCGGCAGGGCGGTGCCGACGGCGGCGAACAGCGAGCCCACCACGCCCTCCGAGATTTTCAGCCGTTCCCCCAGGTGTTCAAGGGCATTGCAGAATATCTCTGCCGCGACCAATATCACCAGCAGCATCAGAATCAGATAGCCAAAAATCATGAGTAGACCCGAGTTGGATAAAGTCGGCCTATTCTAGGTGATCGGGGCGGGACGGTAAATGCAAAAGATAAAATAGTCAGTCTATTTTGGTATTATGGGCGCTCGGTCATGACCAAGGGGCGATGTATGAGCAAGACCATTAACCTGCTTGAGAAGTTTATCTTTTGGAGCCGCTGGCTGCAGGCGCCGCTCTATGTGGGCTTGATTATCGCCCAGGGCGTCTATGTCTATCAGTTCATGATCGAGCTCGGTCATTTATTGGCAAGGGCGGGAGCCTTGAAAGACACCGAAATCATGCTCATCGTGCTGGGGTTGATTGATGTGGTGATGGTCGCCAATCTCTTGATAGTGGTCATTATTGGCGGGTATGTGACCTTTGTCTCGCGCATTGATCTGGAAGGCCATCCCGACAATCCGGAGTGGTTGTCGCATGTCAGCGCCGGAACGCTTAAGGTGAAGCTGGCGATGGCGCTGGTGGGTATTTCCTCCGTCCACTTGCTCAAGACATTCTTTAATGCCCCACAGCTCACCGAAACCACCATGCTCTGGCAAGTGGTTATTCATATAACGTTTGTGCTGTCAGCGCTACTCCTTGCCTATACGGATAAGTTGATGGTCAATACTGCCAAAGACAAGCATAGCGGTGTGGGGGGGTTGTGAGCCGGGTTTAGCAGGCCATGCAGGGATGCACTGCCGTTTTTCAAGCACGGCTTATGTGCTTGAAAAACGGAGCAAAGCAAAACCCGCGTTTTTTGCTTTGTGAGTTGAAAAAGGCTATGGATAGCCTTTTTCAACATCCTGTTAGGCGATCGCCGAGACTGGAAAGTCGCAACTGAACGTACTGCCCTTGCCGGGTTCGCTTTCGATGCGGAGTTGCGCGGCGTGGCGGTTCAACACGTGTTTGACGATGGCCAGTCCCAGTCCGGTGCCGCCGCTTTGGCGTGAGCGCCCCGCATCCACCCTGTAAAACCTCTCGGTAAGGCGCGGTAGGTGGTGCGCCGCGATACCCACCCCGGTATCGCGGACCGTCAAGTGCGCACCCTGCGCGTCCCTGAACCACTGGACTGTGATCTCGCCGTCGGCCGGGGTATATTGCACGGCGTTAAACACCAGATTGGAGAAGGCGCTGCGTAGCTCATCTTCGTTACCGTACAGTCTCAGGCTGGGATCGGCATTGAGGGAGATGGAATGGCAGCCCTTACCGAGGGCGCGCGCATCCTCGACGATGGTCGTTAACAGCTCCGCGACCGGGACGATTTGATCGAGGTGAGTTTTATGGTTCATCTCCAGGCGTGACAGCATCAGCAAGTCCGTTACGATGTGCTGCATCCGGCTGGACTGATGCAGCATGAGATCCAGTGAGCGGTGCCAGTGCGGCGGGACTTCGTCGCGGGACTCGGTCAGGGTTTCCAGGTAGCCGTTCAGTACCGTAAGCGGGGTCCGCAGTTCGTGTGAGACATTGGCCACGAAGTCGCGCCGTACTTGCTCCAGACGATGCACATGGGTGCTGTCACGCGCAACCAGGAGCTGGCGTTTTTTGCCATAGGGCATGATCTGCGCCGTTAATAGGATCTCGGCGTTGCCGGGGGAGGGCAGCTCAGCCGTTTTGGAGGGGTCCGCCGTGCTGAGCAGGCCGATAAAATCAGGATGACGTAATAGGTTGACGATGCGCTGCGCCAGGTCTTGAGGTGCGCGCAGACCCAGTAAACGCTCGGCCGCCACGTTGAACCATTCGATTTCACCGTGCGGCCCCAGTACTACAATGCCATCGGGTAAGGCCGCCGCCGCTTCTTCGAAGCGGTCCACCGCGCTCGCCAGTTTGCGTTTCTGTTTGCGGCTGCGCGCCTCCAGGCGGTAGATCTCGGTGGCAAGCTCATCCCATACCCCGACGGCGGATAGCGGAGAGGATTTTTGTTCATCCTTGAGCCAGCGCAACAGACGATAGAGATTAACCAGGTGCCAGAGGAGATAGCTGAGCAGGGTCAGCAGAGCGGCAAGGCCGAGACGGTCAAAGATCAACCCCAAGACCAGGCCGGCCAAGGCAAGCCAGAAGATATAACGAAGTTCACTTAGCCAGCCGCTATGCACCAAGCCGCCCTCCGTTATGGCCAAAGAAAAAAAGGAACCCTCACCCCAGCCCTCTCCCGCCCTCACCCTCATTCCCTCTCCCTGAAGGGAGAGGGAAGAGCGAAGCGAAGGGTGTCGAGCCGAAGCGCGCTGAGCGCGTACCCTTTCACTCTGGGAGAGGGGGAGCAGGTAGGAACCCCCTATAAGAGGGGTACGATCAGCAGCGCCACGATGTTGATGATTTTGATCATCGGGTTGATGGCGGGACCGGCGGTGTCTTTGTAGGGGTCGCCTACGGTGTCGCCGGTGACGGCGGCTTTATGGGCCTCCGAGCCCTTGCCGCCGAAGTGGCCTTCCTCGATGTATTTCTTGGCGTTGTCCCAGGCGCCGCCGCCGGTGGTCATGGAGA
>CAYUAZ010000179.1:0-4439 GCA_964442865.1 uncultured Gammaproteobacteria bacterium | reverse complement strand
ACCAGGTCCAGTTTTTTACTAAAGCCGCTCACGGTGCCGATAATGAGATTGCTCACCAGCGCGCGGGTAGTGCCCGCCATCGCATTGGCTTGGATAGACGCATCCCTCGGGGCGAACTTGAGGATCTTGTCCTCACGCTTGATCTCGACACGCTCGTGCACGTCCATCTTCAGCGTACCCTTGGCGCCCTTCACCGCAACGGCCTGACCGCTGATGGTGACTTCGACGCCGGAAGGAATCTCAACTGGACTTTTAGCAACCCTGGACATGCTGAATCCTATGAAACGTAACAAAGAATCTCGCCGCCGCAACCTGCCGCGCGAGCCGCACGGTCGGTCATGACACCGTGCGAAGTGGAAATGATAGCGATGCCGAGGCCGCCTATCACCTTGGGCAATTTAGTCTTGCCCTTGTAGGTACGCAGGCCGGGACGGCTCACCCGCTGAATGTGTTCGATCACCGGCTTGCCGGCGTAATATTTGAGGCCTATCACCAGCAGCTTTTTGTTGCCGGGCAGATCTTGCACGGCGTACTGGGCGACGTAGCCCTCCTCGGCCAATACCTTGGCGAGCGCCACTTTGACCTTGGACGAGGGCATGCTCACCTCAACCTTTTCCGCGGCCTGAGCGTTACGGATGCGGGTCAACATGTCGGCAATGGGATCGGTCATGCTCATTTAATGTTCCTCATTACCAGCTCGCCTTAACCAAACCCGGGATGTCGCCGCGCATGGCTGCCTCGCGCAGCTTGCTGCGTCCGAGACCAAACTTGCGGTAGAAACCGCGTGAGCGGCCGGTGATGCGGCAGCGATTGCGTCCACGCGCGGGACTGGCATCGCGCGGCAGCGCCTCGAACTTGCGACGCGCATCCTGACGCATCTGCTCGGAGGCGCCCTGATCCACCATCTGTTGCTTTAACTCCGCACGCTTGGCCGCGTATTTTTTAACCGTCTGCACGCGCTTCAGCTCGCGGTTAACCATAGAAGTTTTTGCCATACTGTACCCTTAAGCCCTGAACGGGAAACTGAAGGCCGCCAACAGTGCGCGTCCTTCTTCATCGGTTTTCGCGGTGGTGGTGATGGTAATGTCCATGCCACGCAGCGCATCAATCTTGTCGTACTCGATCTCTGGAAATATGATCTGCTCGCGCACACCCATGCTGTAATTGCCGCGCCCATCGAACGATCTGGCATTGAGACCACGGAAGTCACGAATACGCGGGATGGCGACGCTCACCAGCCGGTCCAAAAACTCATACATGCGCTGGCGGCGCAAGGTGACCTTGCAGCCTATCGGCCAGCCGTCGCGGATCTTGAAGCCGGCGATGGACTGGCGCGACAGACACACGATCGGCTTCTGGGCGGCGATTTTGGTCATGTCGGCCACCGCATGCTCGATAATCTTTTTGTCCGCCACCGCTTCGCCGACGCCCATGTTGAGCGTGATCTTGGTGATGCGCGGCACCTGCATCACGTTCTCATAGCCAAACTTGGCCATCAGGTCCTTGACCACTTTTTTGCGGTAATAATCTTGCAGTCTTGCCACGGCAGCGCCTATCTATCTATCACTTCGTTGTTGGATTTGAAAAAACGCACCTTGCGCCCGTCTTCCAGCAGGCGGATCCCGACCCGGTCGGCCTTTTTGGCGGCGGGATTGTATAGCGCGACGTTGGATATGTGCAACGGCATCTCTTTTTCCACAATGCCGCCGCTTACGCCTTTGTTGGGGTTGGGCTTGGTGTGGCGCTTCGCTATATTGATGTTCTCGACCATCACCCGGTCATTATCCAGCACGCGCAATACGCTGCCGCGCTTGCCCTTGTCCTTGCCGGCAATCACGATGACATCATCGTTTTTTCTAATCTTACGCATCTCACTAATTCTCTCAGCTACAGTACTTCCGGGGCGAGTGACACAATCTTCATAAACTTCTCGGTGCGCAGCTCGCGGGTGACCGGCCCGAAGATGCGGGTGCCGATCGGCTGCTGCTGGTTGTTGAGCAGCACGGCGGCGTTGCTGTCGAAGCGGATCACCGAACCGTCGGGCCTGCGCAGCCCCTTACGGGTACGCACCACGACCGCATCGTACACCTCGCCCTTCTTGACCTTGCCGCGCGGAATCGCTTCCTTGATGCTGACCTTGATGATGTCGCCTATGCCGGCGTAGCGGCGGTGCGATCCGCCCAGCACCTTGATACACATCAGGCGCCGAGCGCCGCTGTTGTCGGCGACATCCAGTGTGGACTGCATTTGTAACATGGCTTATCTCCAGACAACTCTATAACTAAATACGTGCAAGGGAAGCGGATAAGTATAGCACCAAAAAACTGTTAGGGCACCTCTAAAAATAGTGGATTTTGGCTTTAGGCAAGGCGTTGTCTGCGAGGAAGCGGAGTGTACACGCCAGTCTGCCGCTTCCCGGCCCCGCATTCCGAGCAGACAACAACGCCGTATAAAGGCAAAAGACGCATTTTTAGAGGCGCCCGCTACTCCAAGATCGCTTTTTCGACGACTGTCACCAGCCGCCACGCCTTTGTTTTGGACAGAGGACGGCACGGTTCGATGGTCACCAGATCCCCCTCGCCGCACACATTATTTTCATCATGGGCATGTAGCTTGGTGGTGCGCTTGATGTACTTTCCATAGGCCGCGTGCTGCACGGTGCGCTCTATCATTACGGTGATGGATTTATTCATCTTGTTGCTGACGACGCGGCCGATCATGGTCCGCGGCCGCCCCTGGGCACCTTGTCGCTCCCGGCTTCCTGCCTCCCGCGACACTAGCACGTCCTTGTGCGTCGCAATTTTAGGTTGCTCATTCATGGGTCTGACCTTCCTTTTGTGTCAATAGGGTCTTGATGCGCGCAATCTGGTGGCGCACGTCTTTGAGCTGATGCGGCTTGGTCAACTGCCCGGTGCCTTTCTGCATACGCAGATTGAACTGTTCGCGGCGTAATTCGAGCAGCTCCTTGTTGAGCTCCTCGGCGTTCTTTTGTTTGAGTTCGCTGGTCTTCATGGCGGGTTACATAATGGTACGAGTGACGAAGGTGGTCAACACCGGCAGCTTGGCCGAGGCGAGCTTGAACGCCTCGCGGGCTACCTGCTCGGTGACGCCTTCCATTTCATAGAGCATGCGGCCAGGCTGCACCTGGGCCACCCAATACTCGACGTTACCCTTGCCGTTACCCATGCGCACTTCCAGCGGCTTACGGGAAATGGGCTTGTCGGGGAACAGGCGTATCCACACCTTGCCGCCGCGTTTCACATGGCGGGTCATGGCGCGGCGCGCGGCCTCGATCTGGCGTGCGGTGACACGGCCCCGGGTAGTGGCCTTGAGGCCGTACTCGCCGAAGCTGACCTTGTTGGCAGTTGTAGCCAGACCCCGGTTGGTGCCCTTCATCTGCTTACGGTACTTGGTTCGTTTAGGTTGCATCATAACTGTTAGCTCGCAGGTTGCGCTGCGCCATGCGGCGCGGCTTTGTCGGCGGTTGCGCCCTCGGCGGCCTGGTCACCCAGTCCGAAGGCCTCACCCTTGAATATCCATACCTTGACGCCGATTATCCCGTAGGTGGTGCGCGCCTCGGCAAATCCATAATCAATATTGGCGCGCAGGGTGTGCAACGGCACGCGGCCCTCGCGGTACCACTCGGAGCGCGCAATCTCACCGCCGTTCAAGCGGCCGGAGACGTTGATCTTGACGCCCAGACCGCCGATGCGCATGGCGTTGGTCACGGCGCGCTTCATGGCGCGCCGGAACATGATGCGGCGCTCCAACTGCTGGGCCACGCTCTCGGCGACCAAATAGGCATCCAGCTCGGGCTTGCGTATCTCTTCCACGCTGACGTGCACCGGCACCCCCATCATCGCGGAGATCTGCTTACGCAGCGACTCGATGTCCTCGCCCTTCTTGCCGATCACGATACCGGGCCGGGCGGTGTGGATGGTGATGCGCGCGTTGCGCGCCGGGCGTTCGATCTGGATCCGGCTCACCGAGGCCTGCGCCAATTTCTTCTTCAGGAAATCGCGCACCTGGAGGTCGGTGTTGAGGTAATCGGCGTAATTTTTGCTATCCGCGTACCAGGTGGACGTCCAATCGGTGACGATACCCAGGCGAAAGCCCGTCGGATGTACTTTATGACCCATCTTAACCTCTCTCGTTAGCCTTTGCCGGCAACGGTAACTGTGATGTGACTGGTGCGCTTCAGGATACGCGCACCGCGGCCCTTGGCGCGTGCGTGCATCCGCTTCTGCATGGGGCCGCCGTCCACCCATATCGCGGAGACCTTGAGTTCGTCCACGTCGGCGCCCAGATTGTGCTCGGCATTGGCGATCGCGGATTCCAGCACCTTCTTGAGCAGCGCGGCCGCTTTTTTGTTGCTGAAAGTGAGCAATTGCAGCGCGCGCTCGACGGGCAGGCCGCGAACCTGGTCAGCCACCAGCCGG
>CAYUAZ010000178.1:0-4473 GCA_964442865.1 uncultured Gammaproteobacteria bacterium | reverse complement strand
ACCATTTCCATCGCCTTGGTGATCTTGCGCGTGTTTTGCACGCTCTTGATCTTGGCGCGTATCTCTTTGCTGCTGGCCATGTCTAGTACACCGCAGTCTTCTTGAACTCTTCGATGGCGAGCGCCAAGGCTTTCTCGCCCTCGGCGTCGAGATCCTTGCTGGTGGTGATCTTGTCCATGATCGCGGCGTGTTTGCTCTTCATGTAAGCATGCAGCGCGGACTCGAAGGCCAGCGCCTTCTTCACTTCCACGTCGTCGAAATAGCCCTTGTTCACCGCGAACAGGGTGACCGCCATTTGCGCCACGCTCATCGGCGCATACTGCGGCTGCTTCATCAGCTCGGTCACCATGCGCCCGCGCTCCAACTGCTTGCGCGTGGCCTCGTCCAGGTCCGAGGCGAACTGCGCGAAGGCGGCCAGTTCGCGGTACTGCGCCAACGCCAGGCGCACGCCGCCGCCCAGTTTCTTGATGACCTTGGTTTGCGCCGCGCCACCCACGCGCGACACCGAGATACCGGCGTTGATCGCGGGCCGGATGCCGGCATTGAATAAATCGGTTTCCAGGAAGATCTGGCCGTCGGTGATCGAGATCACGTTGGTCGGCACGAACGCGGACACATCGCCCGCCTGGGTCTCGATGATCGGCAGCGCCGTGAGCGAGCCGGTCTTGCCCTTGACCTTGCCGCCGGTCATCTTCTCCACGTACTCGGCGTTGACGCGCGCGGCGCGCTCCAACAGGCGCGAATGCAGATAGAACACGTCGCCCGGATACGCCTCGCGGCCCGGCGGACGGCGCAGCAGCAGCGACACCTGGCGATAGGCCCAGGCCTGTTTGGTGAGATCATCGTATACGATCAGCGCATCCTGGCCGCGGTCGCGGAAGTATTCGCCCATGGTGCAGCCGGAGTAGGCGGCGATGTACTGCATCGCGGCGGATTCCGAGGCGGTGGCGGCGACCACGATGGTGTATTCCATCGCGCCGTATTCTTCCAGCTTGCGCACCACGTTGGCGACGGTCGAGGCCTTCTGGCCGATCGCCACGTAGATGCAAATCATGTCCTGGCCTTTCTGATTGATGATGGTGTCCACCGCCACCGCCGTCTTGCCGGTCTGGCGATCGCCGATAATCAGCTCGCGCTGACCGCGGCCGACGGGCACCATCGCGTCTATGGATTTGAGGCCGGTCTGCACCGGCTGGCTCACCGACTGGCGCGCGATGACGCCGGGCGCGATTTTTTCAATCGGCGCAGTCTCGGTAGCGGCGATCTGACCCTTGCCGTCTATCGGCTGGCCGAGCGAATTCACCACGCGGCCGATCAGCGCCTCGCCCACCGGCACTTCCAGAATGCGGCCGGTACACTTGACCGCATCGCCTTCGCGGATGTGCTCGTATTCGCCCAGCACCACCGCGCCGACCGAGTCACGCTCCAGGTTGAGCGCGAGACCAAAAGTGTTGCCGGGAAACTCCAGCATCTCGCCCTGCATCGCATCGGACAATCCGTGTACGCGCACGATGCCGTCGGTCACCGAGACCACCGTACCTTCGGTGCGCGCCTGGCTGACGATCTCGAAACTCTCGATGCGCTGTTTTATAAGGTTGCTGATTTCTGAAGGGTTGAGTTGCATGGTGCCTTCCTTAAGGTAAGTTCAATTCGTTCGTAGCGCGCTATTGGGCGAGCGCGATCGCAAGTTTCGCCAGTTGGCCGCGCGCGGTGCCGTCTATGACGCTGTCGCCGGCGCGGATGAGCACACCGCCCAGCAGCGAGTTGTCTATATGCGCGGTGATGCTCACGGTGCGCCCGTAGCGGGCTTGCAGGGTGGCGGCGATTTTGGCCTGCTGTTGTTCGCTGAGCGGATAGGCCGAGATGACCTCTGCTTCCAGGGTGCCCTCCGCGATGGCGCGCTCGGCCTCGAACAAGACGGCGATTTCGGGCAGCAGGCCGAGACGGCGATTGGCGATCAGGACGTGTATGAAATTATGCCCCGTGGCGTCGAGGGGTCCGCCCACCAGCTCCAGGAACAGTTTGGCCAACTGTTCCTTGCCCCAGCGTGGGTCGCCGAGCAGGTTTTGTATCTGCGGATCGGCCGCTACCGCCGCAGCCAGGGCCAACAGCTCCGACCACGCCTTGAGCTTGCCCTGTGCCTTGGCCAGTTCGAATATGGCCTGGGCATAAGGGCGGGCGATGGTGGTTTTTTCGGCCATGAGTGTGGGCAGCCTAGATGCGTGCGCTGAGCTGGTTGAGCAGGTCGCCGTGGGTCTTGGGATCAATCTCGCGGGCCAGAATTTTTTCCGCCCCGGCGATGGCGATGGAGACCACCTGGCCGCGCAGCGCCTCTTTGGCGCGATTAAGCTCCTGGGTGATCTCGGCGCGCGCGCCGACGATGATGCGCTCACCCTCCGCGCGGCCGTGCCCCTTGGACTCCTCGATGATCTCGCTGGCGCGTTTTTCGGCCTGGGAGATGATCTCAGCGGCCTGGTTCTTGGCTGTCAGGAGCAGATCCTTGGCGCGCTTTTCCGCCAGATCCTGCTCGTGCTTGCCCTTTTCGGCGGCGGCCAGGCCATCGGCGATGCGCTTCTGGCGCGCCTCCATCATGGCGGTGAGCGGCCCCCACAAGAGCTTGTTGACGAACCAGATGAGCAGCGCGAACGCCAGCATCTGGGCAAACAGGGTTACTGTGATATTCATCTAGTCAGCCTCGCTACCATCAGTCAGCGGTAAGGTTAGCCGCCGACGGCCTTGAGCGCCGCTTGCACAGCGCCGACGAACGGGTTGGCGAACAGGAACCACATGGCGAACGCCAGAATGATGAACGGGAAGGATTCCATCAAACCGGCGAAGATGAACATGTTGGTCATCAGTGCGGGGCGCATCTCGGGCTGGCGCGCGATGCCTTCCAGCGTCTTGGCGCAGATCAGGCCCCAGCCGATGGCCGAGCCCAAACCGGCGGCGGCCAGAATCACGCCCACGCCGACGGCGGTGTAGGCATAAATCATTGCAATCATGTCAGGTGTCATTGGTTACTCTCCTAAATAGCAAATTGAAAAAGACAGGGGCTGGGGGCTAGGGGCTAGGGGCTAGGGAAAAACGTGTAGCCCCTAGCCCCTAGATCCTAGCCCCTGCCTTTAGTGTTCTTGGTGCGCCATGCCCAGATAAACGATAGACAAAACCATAAAGATAAACGCCTGCAAGGTGATGACCAGCAGGTGGAAGATCAGCCAACCTAAATCCAGTGAAACCTGCAACGGGAACCAGAACAGCCAGCCGAACAGCCCCGTGACCAGGGTGCCGCCGATCAGCGCGATGAGCAGAAATACCAGCTCACCCGCAAACATGTTGCCGAACAGTCGCAGGCCAAGGCTCAAGGGCTTCGCCAGCTCTTCGATCAGAGACATGACGATATTGACCGGGATCAGAAATTTGCCGAAGGGATGGAACAGGAACATCTTGAGGTAGCCCACCAGGCCCTTTACCTTGATGTTGTAGAAGATGATGAGGATAAACACACTGAGCGACATCGCCAGGGTAGCGCTGAGGTCGGTGGTGGGTACGATTTTAAAATACTCCACGCCGAATGGCTTCAGCAACACGCCCGCCAGATCCACCGGGATCAGATCCATGGCGTTCATCAAGAACACCCAGAGGAAGATGGTGAGCGCGAGCGGCGCGATGAGCGGGTTGTGGCCGGGAAAGGCGTCTCTGACCTGTCCGCCCACAAACTCCAGTATTGCTTCCACCCCGTTCTGAAAGCCGCCGGGCTTATCCGGACTCAGGCTACGGCCCAGCCGCCAACTGGCGATCAGGATCAGGGCGCCCAGCAGCAAGCTGATGATGATGGTATCGAGGTGCCAGGCCCAAAAGCCGGTGCCACCGCAGTCGCCTACGCAAAGATTGGTGAGGTGGTGTTGAATGTATTCAACGGTTCCGCCTCCGCCCGAGCTGGCTGCTTCACTACTCACGTCACGTACCTTACCTAGTATGATGCCTTACGCATCGCTATAACATAACCCAATTGGGCAAGACCAAACCCTATAATGCTGGCGAGCGGATCGAGCTTGAATACCGCAAAGCCCAATCCAAACAACACCAGCACCCACAAAAACCGTAGCATGACCCCTACCGCCGCCGCTCCGGCGGCGTTGCCCTGCGCGGCGACCGCCGTGAGCTTCGTCACGCGGCGCCTGAGCAACAGGGTCATGACCAGGGTGATGAGCCCCCCATACAGCGCGGACAGCGCCTGGAGCCTTCCCTGTAACGCCAAAAACAGCAGCGCCACACCTGTTGCAATGACGGCCTGATAGATCAGCACCACGCGCGCGGCGTCCGGCAGCGAGCTGCTGAGGTCGGGCTGCCCCCGTCTCATGGTTTCGACTCCGGCCGACTCAACAGCTTGTAAGCTTTCAGAAGGCCGCCCACAAATCCCGGACAGCCAAGGATGAACATGAAGGAGGGGAGGGGGGCCAACCACACATCGGG
>CAYUAZ010000177.1:0-4565 GCA_964442865.1 uncultured Gammaproteobacteria bacterium | reverse complement strand
TGGCCAAATGGAGATCGTCGTCGGAGTCCTCTGGTTGCTGGTCTGGACGCTGGGCGGTGGGCTTGATCTGTTAGACCAGATGTGGCGCAGCTTGGAGCTCAACACCCTGCTCACCGGCGTGGGCTTCATGGTCAGCATCTTCGCACTGATTGCCTTGCTGGACCTTCCCTTCTCACTGTATCGCACCTTTGTCATCGAACAGCGCTTTGGGTTTAACCGCACCACCGCAAAACTGTTCACCGCCGACCTCGTCAAACAGATCCTGCTCATGCTGCTGCTGGGTGTGCCCTTCGCCGCCGTGGTGCTTAGCCTGATGGATGGGTCCGGAAGCCTGTGGTGGCTGTATGTCTGGCTGGTGTGGATGGGCTTTGCGCTGTTCATGATGTGGGCCTATCCGGCCTTCATTGCGCCGCTGTTCAACAAATTCAAAGAGCTGCAAGACGGCGGCCTGGTCGAACGCATCCAGGCACTGCTCAAGCGCTGCGGTTTTACCAGCAAGGGCGTATTCGTCATGGACGGCTCGCGCCGTTCCGGCCATGGCAACGCCTACTTCACCGGCCTTGGCACCCACAAACGCATCGTATTTTTCGATACGCTGATGAACACCCTGAACCCGACGGAGATAGAGGCGGTACTGGCCCACGAGCTTGGACACTTCAAACACAAGCATGTACAAAAACGCATGGCCATCATGTTCGTGATGAGTCTCGCCGGCCTCGCCCTGCTCGGCTGGCTCGTCGAGCAGCCATGGTTTTATGAAGGGCTCGGCATCACGCAGCCTTCACTGCACACGGCATTGATACTGTTCCTGCTGGTCATGCCGGTGTTCACTTTCTTTTTATATCCGATCCTCGCCTATTTCTCGCGCAAAGATGAATTCGAAGCCGACGACTTCGCCGCCCAGCAGGCCGATCCGCGCGCGCTGATCGAGGCTCTGGTGAAACTATACAAGGAAAACGCCAGCACCCTGACGCCCGATCCGCTCTACTCGGCCTTTCACGATTCGCATCCACCCGCCACGGCGCGGGTGGCGCACTTATTAACCAAGACTCCACACCCCGCCTGAGGAGGTTGTTATGAAAATATTTAAGGCGCTCTCCATCGCAGTTCTGTCAGCACTGACCCCGCTCAGCTATGCCGCAGACGCCAGCAACGGCCAGACGCTCTACGATGCCAACTGCACCTCCTGCCACGTCAAACTCATGGGCGGCGACAAGTACGCCATTCACACCCGTCCAAACAGCATTATCCACTCGCTGGACAGCCTTAAAAAGCGCGTCAAATTTTGCGAGAGCAGCAATGGCGTGAACTGGAGTGATACACAGATAGCGGATGTAGTGACCTATCTCAATCAGGCGTTCTACAAATTCAAATAAGGCAATACCATGAGCGATTTAACGACTAAACACTGTAAAGTCTGCGAAGGTGGAACACCACCGCTTACGCCCGCGCAAGCGCGTGACTTGCTAAGTCAGGTCACCGGCTGGTCACTGAATGAAAGCGGCGCCGAAATCAGCCGCACCTACCCATTCAAAAATTATTATCAGACCATGGCCTTCGTCAACGCCCTGGGCTGGATCGTGCATCAGGAAGACCATCATCCGGATCTGGAAGTGGGCTATAACAAATGCAAGGTGCGCTACAGCACCCACGCCGTCAAAGGGCTGACAGAAAACGATTTTATCTGCGCAGCAAAGATTGATCGTTTACTCACATCTTCGCAATAATCGCCTCACCAAATTCCGATGTGCTCAACTGCGTGGCGCCGGGCATGAGGCGGGCGAGATCTACAGTGACGGTCTTGGCGGTGATCGCGCCGGACACACCCTTGATAATCAGATCGGCGGCCTCAAACCAGCCTAAATGACGCAACATCATCTCGGCGGACAGAATAATCGAGGCGGGATTGAGTTCATTTTTGCCGGCGGATTTCGGCGCGGTACCGTGGGTGGCCTCGAACATGGCCACGGTGTCGGATAAATTAGCGCCGGGGGCCATGCCGATGCCGCCTACCTGCGCGGCGAGCGCGTCGGAGATGTAATCGCCATTCAAATTGAGCGTGGCGATGACGCTGAACTCCTCGGGGCGCAATAAAATCTCCTGCAAAAAGGCGTCGGCAATCACGTCTTTAATAACGATCTCTGCGCCGGATTTAGGATTCTTCATGCGGCGCCACGGGCCTTTATCTATTTCCACCGCGCCGAATTCGCGCCCGGCCAGTTCATAACCCCAGTTCCTGAACCCGCCCTCGGTGAATTTCATGATGTTGCCCTTGTGCACCAGGGTGACCGAATCACGATTATTGTCTATGGCGTATTGAATCGCCTTGCGCACCAGGCGCTCGGTGCCTTCGCGCGACACCGGCTTGATACCGATGCTGGACGTTTCCGGGAAACGGATTTTTTTCACACCCATCTCGCGCTGCAAAAAATCAATCACCTTTTTGACTTCCGGCGTGCCTGCGGCCCACTCGATACCGGCGTAGATGTCTTCGGAATTTTCGCGGAAGATCACCATGTCGGTCTTTTCCGGATGTTTCAGCGGGCTGGGCGTACCGGGGAAATAACGCACGGGACGCAGGCAGACGTATAAATCCAGTTCCTGGCGCAGCGTGACGTTGAGCGAGCGCATGCCGCCGCCCACCGGCGTGGTGAGCGGACCCTTGATCGAGACCGGAAACTCGCGCACGGCGCGCAGCGTTTCATCCGGCAGCCAGGTGTCGCCGCCGTAGACCTTGACGGCCTTTTCCCCGGCGTAGATTTCCATCCAGGCAATCGCGCGCTTGCCGTCATAGGCCTTGGCCACTGCGGCGTCCACCACCCGGCGCATCACCGGCGTGATGTCCACACCGATACCGTCGCCTTCGATAAAGGGGATGATCGGCCGGGCGGGGACATGCAGCGAGTGGTCGGGATTAACCGCGATGCGTTCGCCGGCGGCGGGGGTGCTGATCTTGTGGTAGTTCACTGTGGCTCCAAGGCTTGTAAAGGGGTAAATTCTAGCACTCTACGGCGCTAAAAATACTTGACTAAAACACTAGGGTTAATTAAAGTAATAACCTAGTAATTTAGTCAGGAATAGCCCCACAAAGCGCAAGGTCATTAGCCGATGAGCGACACACTGCAAACCCTGGTCAGCCAGCCCTACCGATACGGTTTCAAGACCGACATCGAGACCGAGACCTTGCCCAAAGGCCTGAACGAAGATGTTATCCGGCTGATTTCACAGAAGAAAAACGAACCGGATTGGCTGCTGGAGTTTCGTCTCAACGCTTACCGTCATTGGCTCACCCTCACCGAGCCGACCTGGGCCAGCGTTCATTATCCCAAGATAGACTTTCAGAACATCAGTTACTACTCCGCGCCCAAGCCGAAAAAGAAGCTGGCCAGCCTGGATGAGGTAGACCCGGAGCTGTTGAGCACGTTCGAGAAGCTTGGTGTGCCGCTGCAGGAGCAGAAGCTGCTTGCCGACGTCGCCGTTGCGGTGGTGTTTGACAGTTCGTCGGTGGTGACCACCTACAACGATAAGCTCGTTGAGGCAGCAGTGGTCTCCTTCACGGTCTCCGAGGCGCTCCAGAATCACCCGGAGCTGGCCAACAAAGACCTGCGCATAGTCGTGCCGACCGGCGACAATTACTATGCGGCGCTCAATTCGGCCGTGTTCACCGACGGCTCGTTCTGCTACATCCCCAAGAATACCAAGTGCCCTATGGAGTTGAGCACTTACTTCCGCATCAACACGGAGCAGTCGGGCCAGTTCGAGCGCACCCTGATTGTCGCCGAGGAAGGCAGCCACGTCAGTTACCTGGAAGGCTGCACCGCGCCTCAGTTCGACACCAATCAGTTGCATGCGGCGGTGGTCGAGCTGGTGGCGCTCGACAACGCCGAGATTAAATACTCGACCGTGCAGAACTGGTACGCCGGGGATGAGAACGGCGTGGGCGGTATCTACAACTTTGTCACCAAGCGCGGCCTGTGCAAAGGCGTGAACTCCAAGATCTCCTGGACCCAGGTCGAGACCGGCTCGGCCATCACTTGGAAGTATCCGAGCTGCATCCTGCGGGGCGACAACTCGATCGGCGAGTTTTATTCCGTGGCGCTCACCAACCACATGCAACAGGCCGACACCGGCACCAAGATGATCCATCTCGGCAAGAACACCCGCAGCCGCATTGTGAGCAAGGGTATCTCGGCGGGCAAGTCCAGCAACAGCTACCGTGGCCTGGTCAGGATCACGCCCACCGCCAGCGGCGCGCGCAACCACTCTCAATGTGACTCGCTGTTGATCGGCTCGCACTGCGCCGCCAACACCTTCCCCTACCTCCAGGTGCAGAATCCCAGCGCCCAGGTCGAGCATGAGGCCACCACCGCCAAGATCGGCGAGGATCAGTTGTTTTACTTCGCGCAACGCGGCATCGGCAGCGAAGAGGCGGTCTCGATGATTATCAATGGCTTCTGCCGGGATGTCTTCAACCAGTTACCGATGGAGTTCGCCGTCGAGGCTACCAAGCTACTCGGACTGAAATTGGAAGGGAGCGTCGGATGATTATTCCGAATAGTAAAGTT
>CAYUAZ010000176.1:0-4642 GCA_964442865.1 uncultured Gammaproteobacteria bacterium | reverse complement strand
GTCGCCAATTTTTCGCTCCCGAAATCGGATGGATCCATTTCGGGTTTCGCGAAAATTATTCGTAACCCGAAAAAAAGTTAGGCCGACACGCGTCTTGCGCAGTTGCCATAACGAGGTTGGTGCCACCTCGAAAACAAATGCACCTGGCACTTGACCTGGCCACTTCGAATGGGTCAATAACATCTAAGCAGGAGAGCATTATGACGATAGCGAATGTTTCACAGGGAGGCGCCTGTGGTTTGCCGCAAGCGCTGAGGACTGCTCAGGAGGCAATCCATCTTCCAGAAGTACAAGCGATGCTGCGCAGACTATCTGAATACAAACTCGGCATCTTCATGCCGCATATGCATGACGAACAAACTGGTGAATTCCAGCCGCTTCCCGATGAAGTCATGCAGGTGGAATCTGGTTTGGAAGTGTCCTTCCAACCAATGGAAGAAATCGCAAACCAGCCAGATCGCTTTCTCCCTGTGGGATGGTTTTGGCGTGCCGGTGTATCGACACCCTTGGCAGTTTGCGAAATGGTTTGGGAAGAAAGACCGGGCGATACAGAGCGCTACGGCAAACATAAGATGCTTAAAGAAAACTAGTGTAGTGCTTCATACCTTGTCATTCCGTCGCATGGCTATGCATCGGACACTACGCTTATCGTCGGCGAAGATACGAGAAATTAAAAGCGTATTACCGCGATGTTTGTATTCAATACTATGAAAAGGAGAATCACCATGCAAACTGAACTTTTAAAAGTAACAGGAATGACCTGCGGCGGCTGCATCAGCAACATAACGCACGCGCTGAAAGCGATTCCCGGAGTTGGTGACGTAACAGTGTCGCTCTCGGCCGGCGAAGCCACGGTGCAATACGACGAACAATTGACCTCGCCCGATCAACTGAAATCGGCCGTGAAAGAAGCGGGTTATGGCGTGGATGCCACCAACACTACTCAGAAACCTCAAGGCAAGGGCGGCTGCTGCGGCTAACTCGCGCCGATAACATGAAGGAGTGAAATCGCATGAGTATGAATAGCGCGGAACTGCAGCGCGCCCACTTTGATGTAATCAGGGTGTGGCGTGTTATAGAGGCAGTCAGCCTATGAGTAAGAAAGCCAATGAAAAAGAATCGAGTGGACCCGCGCCCGAGATATCGAAACAGGCCTATAAGGACAGCCTGCACAAGCTCCAGGTCGAACTCGTTAAGCTGCAGCGGCACTTCATCAAATGCAATGACAAAATACTGATCATCCTGGAGGGCCGGGATGCGTCCGGGAAGGACGGCACGATCAAGCGCATTGTCCAGCATTTGAGTCCGCGCGAAACACGCGTCGTAGCCCTCGGCATGCCCTCGGACCGGGACCGTACATCGTGGTACTTCCAGCGTTATGTTCCTTATTTGCCGGTGGCCCAGGAACTCGTGCTGTTTAACCGCAGTTGGTACAACCGCGCGGGCGTGGAGCGCGTAATGGGCTTCTGCACCGAGGCCGAGTACCAAGAGTTCATGGGATCGGTGTCAGAGTTCGAGCATATGCTGGTGCGCTCGGGAATCAAGCTCCTCAAATACTACCTGGACATCAGCAAGCCCGAGCAGAAGCAACGCTTGAATGAGCGCAAGAGTGATCCACTCACACAATGGAAAGTCAACACGCTTGACCACCTGGCGCTCAAGAAATGGAAGCAGTACAGCCTGGCGCGCGACGAGATGCTGTCACGCACTCACAACGCCATAGCGCCGTGGGCCATCGTGCGCGCCGACGACAAGCATCTGGCGCGGCTCAACATCATCAAGGATCTGCTCAGTCGGCTTCATTATGCAGACAAGGACGAGAGGCTGATCCTGCCAGACCCGCAGATCGTATTCGCATATGATATCTCAAATCTTGAAAACGGCCAGCTCGCGAAGTAACCAGGGATGTAACAAGACATGTTGAATATGAAGACCATTAAGGAGGCGTGATGAAAACGAGCGTTATTGAAGTGCACGACATGCTGTCGGTATTGACCGAGGACGAAGTAGAAAAGCGAATTGGCGAGGTGCCGGGTGTCGAAAGCGCGACGGTCAATTACGCTGCGGGAAACGCCACGGTGCGCTACGACGAAACCCTGCTCGTAGTCGCCGATATCAAGGTACTCATGCACCAACGCGGGAAGCAGTCCGCAGGCGAATCCACAGCCAAGGATGTGAGCGAACACAAGCCCGAACATAAGCCTGCGGTAAAACCAACGCCGGAAGCGGCACCGGCCTCCGCTTCACCGCCCGAACCCGCTGTGCCGAAAGCTGCCCCGGTCGCGCCTGCCACCGCGCCCAAGCCGGCCGCTCCTGCAGGCGACGGGCAACAGGACAAAGAGGCGCCGGCTGCGCCGCCAACACCCGTAGCCGCTAAGGATGAGTGATGAAAACGAGCGTTATTGAAGTGCGCGATATGCTGTCGGTATTGACCGTAGACGAAGTGGAAAAGCGGATTGGCGAGGTGCCGGGTGTCGAAAGCGCGACGGTCAATTACGCTGCGGGAAACGCCACGGTGCGCTACGACGAAACCCTGCTCGTAGTCGCCGATATCAAGGTACTCATGCACCAACGCGGGAAGCAGTCCGCAGGCGACGGACAACAGGAAAAAGTGGTGCCGGACGCGCCGCAGCCCACAGCCGCAGCCGCAGCCGCCGAGCCGAAACCACCCCAGGACGCGCCTGTTGACGCCCCCACGCCTGCCGCTTTAGCAGGTGACGGAAAAAGCGACCAAGCGCCGCCAAGCACACCGCCGTCAACACCCGTTGTCGCTGCGCCGAAATCCGCGCCGGACGCCGCTGCCGCACCCGACGCCGCGCCCGCGGTTCCCGCAGGCAAGGGCCACGAGGGCCACACAGCGCCGGGCGCGCAGCCCGCCATGCCGGCGGACATGGCGCACGAGATGGGCCATGGCGGCAAGGACCTGCCGGCCATGGTCCGCGACATGCGCAACCGTTTCTGGATATGCCTGCTCTTCACCGTGCCAATCTTCGTCTACGCACCAATGGGAGACCTCTTCACGGCGCCCGCTCCGCCATTCGGTCTGGCGCTCAACCTGTGGCTGTTCCTCCTGGCAAGCGCCGCGATTCTCTATCCGAGTTGGCCGTTTGTCGTCGCCGCCTGGCGCGCGCTCAGGACCGGCACCCTGAGCATGGCGGTGCTGATCGTGTTGAGCGTCGGCACCGGATATCTCTTCAGTGTCGGCGCCACTTTCTTCTTCAAGGAGGGTGGGCAGTTCTTCGAAGCCGCGGCGGTCCTGCTGGTTTTCATCCTGCTCGGCCACTGGCTGGAAATGCGTGCCCGTGCCGGCGCCTCGGCGGCCATTACGGCGTTGCTGGACCTCGCCCCGGCGAAGGCCTCTGTTGTCCGCAACGGCGTCGAGATCGAAGTGCCAACCGCCGAGGTGTTAGTGGGCGAGATTGTCGTGATCCGGCCGGGCAACAAGATTCCGGTTGACGGCACGGTGGAGACCGGCGAATCGCTGGTCGACGAGTCCATGCTCACCGGCGAGTCGATGCCGGTCCAGAAGGGGCCGGGCGCCACGGTGATCGGCGCCACCATCAACAAGAGCGGCACGTTTCGCTACAAGGCGACGACGGTCGGGGCCGACTCGGCGCTGGCGCAGATCGTGAAGCTCGTTCAGGAGGCTCAGAGCTCGAAGGCGCCGGCGCAGCTGCTGGCAGACAAAGCTGCCCAATGGCTGGTGATCGCCGCGATCGTCATAGGTGTCGGGACGTTCGCGGTGTGGTTCTGGTGGACCTCACAGCCGCTGCTGTTCGCGGTCACGATGACGATCACGGTGTTCGTGATCGCCTGCCCGGATGCCCTCGGTCTCGCGACGCCGATGGCGGTCATGGTGAGCACCGGCCTGGGCGCCGCGAACGGCATTCTGTTCAAGAACGCCTCGGCGCTCGAGGACGCGACGAAGCTCGACGTCATCGTCTTCGACAAGACCGGCACGCTCACCGTCGGCCAGCCGGAGGTCGTGGAGATCGTGCCGGCGGACGGAGCCACCGAGGACGCCGTGCTGATCGCAGCCGCGGCGGTGGAGCAAGGGTCCCAGCATCCGCTGGCCCAGGCGATCCTGCGCCGGGCGGTGAAGCTCGCCGTAGCCGCTCCGACGGGATTCGAAAGCATCGACGGCATGGGCGCGCGCGCCGAGACGGTAGGCGGAACGGTCTTCCTCGGTAACCGGCTGCTCATGGATACGCAGAAGCTCGCGCTCGGTCGCCTGGAAGCCGAAGCCGCCCGGCTCCAGGCCGACGGCCGCACCGTCGTCCACGTGTCTCAGGCCGGCCGGGTGATCGGCCTCATCGCCATCGCCGACGCGATCAGGCCAACGTCCAAGGCAGCGGTGGAAAAGCTTCGACAGCGCGGCATCGAAGTGGTGATGCTGACCGGCGACAACGCGACCACGGCCAAGCGCATCGCCGCGGATCTCGGCATCGACAGCGTGTTGGCCGACGTGCTGCCGGCCCAGAAGGCCGAGAAGGTGAAGGGGCTGCAGGTCTCTGGTAAGAAGGTCGGCATGGTCGGCGACGGGGTCAACGACGCGCCGGCCTTGACGCAGGCGGACGTGGGGTTTGCCATCGGCGCCGGCACAGATGTCGCAATGGAAAGCGCCGATATCGTGCTGATGAAA
>CAYUAZ010000175.1:0-4711 GCA_964442865.1 uncultured Gammaproteobacteria bacterium | reverse complement strand
TGGGATGGATAATCTGGGTCTTGATCGTGGTGACCTTGCCTTCGAGGGTGGCGCGGATTTTAATCTTGTCTGACATAGCGTTCTCTCAACCGGGGCTTGTTATTAGGGTTCAGTTTCCGCAACCGTTCAGCGTAACTTTGACCTTCTTGTTGGTGCTGTATAGCTTGTCACCGGATTTGACTACGGCGTGGAGTTTGGAAGTTTCGGCCATTTTGATATTGGTCTTGATATAGGCCTGGGTGTTTTTCCCCAGTTTAAACTGGGCCACCAGGCTATTGGGATTTTTATCTACCAGCAAGGTGATGGATTCCACGTTGGGCAGGCGGCTCGATACCGTCACCGGCACCACGGCGCCATTCTCGGCGATATCGGTGACGGTGAGGGTGATGTCTTCATCGGCAGGGGTCAGGTTGACACTGCCGTTGCCGAACAGGGGCTCCAGGGCGCCGAACAGGGTCTTGGACTGAAAGGCCGAGCTCGGCCAAGCGGCCCACACCCAGCGCGGGATGAGCAGCCCTGCCCCGGCGGCCCAACCCAACAGGCCGGTGACCAGACTGCTTTTTAGAAAGCGCCTGCGGTGCGTGTCCATCTAGGCATACTCCGAATTAGGTCGTTGGATAGCTGAAAAGATTTGCCATTATACTATTCTTTACTAATTAGCGCCGCCTCGTCTTTGAATTCCTTGAGACGCGCCTCGATCTGCGAGGCGAGATAAAAGTCCGTGTCCTTGAGGCCAAGGGCCACGGTAAGCTGTTGAATGGCGGCGTCGGTTTGACCGTTCAAATAATAATATTCCGCCTGGGCCAGATGGGCCTCGGCCGGCCGGCCGGACTGACCGGCCGCCTGGGCCAGGAGCTGGTAAACGGCCGGTTCCGCAGAATGGTTCCGCAGGTGCGCTTGCAGCAGTCGCCGCGCCTTGTCGGGTTGCCCCGCCTGTAACAAGGTCTGGCTGTACAGCAGGGTAAGCGGCCGACTGCCGGGATACAGTTCCAGCGCCCGGCCATAGAGATCCAGGGCCTTTGCGGATTGTTTGTCCGCCATTTCGATCTGCGCCAGCAGGGCCAGGTAGTGGAGGTTCTCCTGGCCGCGGGACAGGAGCTGTTGCGCCTCGGTGCGGGCCGCCGCCGTCTCTCCGCTCTTTAACAGCGCCAGCGCATAACCGTAGCGCTCGGCCTGCTCGTTGCGGTGCTGACCCTGCTTGAGCGTCGCCGCAAAGCGTTTGACGCTAACCCTGGGATTGGCCTCGCCCAACACCCGCAGCTTGGCGCGCGTGAGATGGTATTCCAGGCTATCCTGAATCTGGCGATACGGGTATTGCTCCGCGCGGTTACGGGTGTCGGCGATGCGCGAGGCCGTCACCGGGTGAGTCCTCAGAAATTCCGGCGCCTGATTACCCTCAAAGCGAATGGCCTGTTGCAGGCGCTCAAAAAACACCGGCATGCTGCGCGGATCGAAACCGGCGCGCGCCAGGCTCTGGAGACCCACCCGGTCGGCCTCTTCTTCGTTGCCACGGGTAAAATTGATCTGGGCCTGCGCCGTCCCCGCCTGCACCGCCGCGATCGCCGCCTGACCTGCCTCGCCGCTGCGGCTGCCGATAATCAGCGCCGCCGCCAATGCCGCCATGGCGGGGATGCTCAGCCGGTCGGCCTTTTCAAAACTCCGCGCCAGATGCTGTTGGGTCACGTGCGCAATTTCATGCGCGACCACCGAGGCGAGCTCGCTCTCGGATTCGGTACTGAGTATCAGCCCGCTGTTGACGCCGATATAGCCGCCCGGCCCGGCAAAGGCGTTGATCTCGGGGCTCGTTACGACAAAGATGCTGAAATCACGCCCCTGGGTGTCGCTGTTCGAGGTCAGCCGTTCGCCCAGGGTGCGGACATAATCAGCGATCTCCGGATCGTCATTGAGGGTCAGGGTCTGGCGCACCTCGCGCATAAAGGCCTCGCCGAGACGTTTATCCTGCAAAGGAGAAATCACCGACCCCGCGCTATTGCCGATCTCGGGGAGCTGCAAATCCAGCGTTCCCGTTTCGCGGGCGGACGCTGTGGATATAAAACACGCTATAATCAGCACCAATAAAATATGTCTCAAGCAAACACCTCTGCTAACTGTGACCCTGACCGAGCGGGATGGGTTCCCTGCGGCCCTTGCATTACTTTATACTGCTTAAATACAGGGGCTAGGAGCTAGGGACTAGGGGCTAGGGAGAAAATCGAGCTACCCTAACCCCTAACCCCTAGCCCCTAACCCCTAACCCCTAGTCCCTAGATCCTAGCCCCTAACAATGACCTCTACCCTATCACGCTTCATCACCCACTACTGGGGCCTTGCCATACTATTGCTGTGGGGCGGCCTCGCCCTCGGGCTGGGGCAGCACGCGCCGTACGGTCTGGACGAAGGGGCGGCGCGCGCCTTGTTGCTCAATTGGTCAGTCGCGGGGGACGTGGCCAATCCGATCGTCATCTTCGGCGTCCCGGATTTCCGTGCCCTGATCTTTATCCCGCTGGGCATCTACTGGTCCGGCAGTCTGATCGCAGCCAAGGTCTTTACCCTGCTCGTTACCTTCGCCGCCGCTGCGCTGCTCTACCGGTGGAGCAGGCGGAGCTTGAGCCAGGAGACCGCGTTGGTCGCCACCGGCTTGCTACTGATAGCGCCGCTGACGCTCGCTCAGGCCGATGCGCTGGCGGCCGGGCCGTATCTGCTCTTGATGTTCGGCCTGGGCGCGTGGCTGGATCACGGCTATCGTGCGGAGCCACGCCCACTCGGCGGCCGTTATTTTAGCCAGATACTATTGGTTACGATCACCGTGACGCTGCACCCTGCGGGGCTGGCCTACCCCGCGGCATTACTGTGGCGGTGGTACAAAAATCCGCTGGACACACCCCAACAGCGCCACATCTATATTGGCACAACCCTGGCCGTGCTGTTTGCACTGTTGTTGCAGGCGGGCTGGCACGGGTTATCGTGGTGGCGCAATCCGCTGGAGCCGCTGGCCGCCGTGGTGTTGGGCGGCAGACAAGAAGCGGGCGCCGCTGTTACGGCTACGGGCTTGCTGGTTGCTGGCCTGACAGTTCTCGCCATCGCCCTCAATGCCAGAAAACTGCTGGATGACTTTATGGGTGCCATGCTGGTGCTGGCATTGCTGTTCGGCGTTGCTGCCGCCGATGACGCCTGGGCCATGCTGACGCTGGTGGTTGTTCTCTATTTCGGCCTACCGCAGCTGATCGCCCTCAACGAGTCCCTGGGGCCTCCGGGGTACGCAGGAAAACGGGGCGGTGTGTTCGCGCTGCTAGTCATCGTCGCCACGTGGTTCATGACGGTAGACAGAAATTACTACGAAGCGGTAAAGCGGGGCTTGCTATCGCCCCACGATCAGCTCATCCACACGCTGGTCACGGCAGAGGCCGATAAAAAATCCCTCCGTGTAGCGAGCCAATGGCCGGCGCGCACCATGATCGCCTGCAAGTGTGAGGTGTTGCCGCTACCGCCGGCGGCCAAGGACGGCGAGACCCTGCTGACCTACCTCAAGGGCATTACGCATATCGTGGTGGATCCCGCCGCCCCGGAGAACCGCAAGCTCGGACTCAACATCGCCGAAGTGGGCGGCAGGCTGGAGACGGTCGCCCTACAGCCGGGCGGCGTGATTCTAAAAGTGAGGTAGGTGTCCTTCACTCGGCCTGCTGCTTTTGTGAGCCAACCTCCATCATCTTCTTCTCGCGCTGAAACACCACCACCGAGCCGATGCGCAATATGCTCAACACCAGCAACAAGGCGCTCAAGGCATAGAGTTCTTCAGGGGTAATCTTGTGCTCGAAGAGCTTGATCATGATCTCGCGCAGCACAAATACGATCGCCGCATCCACGATAAAAGTCATGCGCAGCCGGTGGGTGGTGAAATAATCCACCAGCGAGCGTGACAGTTCGATCAGGATAAACAGCGTCAGCACATCGGAAATAATCTGTTGATACTGTTTGGCCACCCCTTGGGTGGTCAACAGATCGCCCAGTGACAGAAATAATTGCGCGACGCCGATCATGATCCCCAGCGTGATGAAGACCAGCAGCACAGAGATCACCACGCCGGTCAGCTTCTCATAGAACGGCAGGAGCTGAATTTTCACTAGCTTGTCTCCGGTTCGTCTTTTGCGCGAATTGTGATCTTCGGTTCAGTGCCATTGAGCAGATTTTGAATATTGGTTTGATGGCGCAACACCAGCAGCGTGCTCATAATGATACTGACCACCAGCAACGGTAAAGGCGCATGCAGCCAGTGCAGATAAAGCGGCGCCATCAAGGCCGCACTGAGCGCGGCGAGCGAAGAGCGGCGAAACAGTAACGCCACGGCCAGCCAGGTCAGCAACGCCAAAGCCCCTACCGTCCACGACAGGCCGAGCAGCACGCCGAAAAAAGTGGCCACGCCTTTGCCGCCCTGGAAATCGAAAAAGGCCGGATAGAGGTGGCCTAAAAAGGGCGCCAGCGCAATACCGGCCAGCGCCATAGGCGGCAACTCAAAGTAAGCGGCTATGAGCAGCGGGACTAAACCCTTCAGCATGTCGCCCAACAACACAATCGCCGCCGGGCCTTTGCCCGCCAGCCGCAGGATGTTAGTCGCGCCGGGATTGCCGGAACCCTGTGTGCGCGGGTCAGACAGGCCCATGACACGGCTCACGATGATCGCGCTCGACAGCGAGCCCAGCAGGTAACCGAAAAT
>CAYUAZ010000174.1:0-4740 GCA_964442865.1 uncultured Gammaproteobacteria bacterium | reverse complement strand
CCGACGTCACGCCGGCAGAGGGCTCGGCGACGTATAGTCCCTTTACGAATCTCAAGGACCTGCTGAAAACTAAATAGCAGAAGGAGAGAACGGGGGGTAGTTCAACTTGAGCCTGTGACCGCCTCGCGTGGCTTATCCGGCAGAATTACCCAATCTCCAGCCGCTGCCCTGCTTCCAGCATCTGCATGAACACGTCGGCAGACACAGGCTTGCTGAAATAATAGCCCTGGATCTCATCGCATCGTTGTGATCTCAGGAACATCAACTGCTCTTTTGTTTCAACGCCCTCGGCAATCACTCGAAGATTGAGAGCTTTTGCCATAGCTATAATTGCAATGGCTATGGCGGCATTAATCGGATCGGTAGCAATATCCCGCAGGAACGATTGGTCTATTTTAAGTTTGTCGACCTCAAAGCGTTTGAGATAACTGAGGCTTGAATAGCCGGTGCCGAAATCATCAATCGAAAGCTGTACCCCGATTGATTTCAATGCCTTTAGGGTGACAATTGTAGCCTCGGCATCCTGAATAATAACGCCCTCGGTAAGCTCCAGTTCGAGGTAGCATGGGGCAAGATTTTCCTTCTGCAATATATACGCAACCGTTTCTTGAATATCCTGCTGGTGGAATTGCGCCGCAGACAAATTGACTGACACTGGGATCGCCGGAACACCGGCTTCCTGCCATTGGCGATTTTGAGCGCAAGCAGTCTCCAATACCCATTCGCCGATCGCAACAATCAACCCGCATTCTTCCGCAACCGGAATAAATTTTGCCGGCGCCACCAATCCCATATCGGGATGCTGCCAGCGAATCAGCGCCTCGACGCCGATAATGCATCCGGTTTCAACATTTACCTGGGGCTGGTAATGGAGCACGAATTCATCGCGCTCCAGCGCATGGCGCAAGTTGTTCTCCAACAGGAGACGCTCAAAAGCGCTGGTATTCATATCCTGGGTAAAAAACTGGTAATTGTTGCGCCCATTTTCTTTGGCGCGATACATGGCGGTATCGGCATTTCTGATCAGAATTTCGATTTCCTGCGTATCATTCGGGTAGATACTGATCCCGATACTCGGCGTGATATTGAGATCATGCCCGTCCAGGCTGAAGGATTGCGTCATTGCATTAAGGATCTTCTGTGCGACATAAGCAGCATCTTCAACCTGATCCATTCCCGGCAAAACAATGATAAATTCATCTCCGCCCAATCTGGCCAAGGTATCATCGTCTCGTATATGGCCCTTAAGCCGCTCCGCCACCGCCTGCAGCAGCAGATCACCAGTAGAATGACCGAGAGTATCATTGATGTTTTTAAAGCGGTCCAGGTCCAGCAATAACAGCCCTACCCGTTTTTTACTGCGTTCGGCGGCGGCAATGGCTTGCTCGAGGCGGTCCTGCAACAATGTCCGATTGGGAAGGCGCGTCAGCGCATCATGATGCGCCATATACCGGATGCGCTCATCGGCTTCCTTATGTTCGGTAATATCAGAAAAAGAAGCGATATAATTTGCAATCTCGCCGGACTCGTCTTTAACGGCGCTGATGGCGAGCCGTTTTGGATAAATTTCACCATTTTTGCGGCGGTCCCATATTTCACCCTGCCAGTACCCGGCCCCGGTAATCGCATGCCACATATTCTGGTAGAAAGCGCGATCATGCCGACCCGAAGCCAGTAATTTTGGATCACGTCCGATTACCTCCTCGGGCATATAGCCGGTAATCCGGGCGAACGCCTGGTTTGCCGAAACAATCCTGTTCTGGTTGTCGGTGATAATAATGGCCTCGCCGCTGCTTTCAAATACCTGGGCGGACAAATGCAGCCGTTCGTTGGCTCCGGTTAACTCGGCAGTCCTCATCCTGACTTTCAATTCCAGGTCATCATGAAGTTTCCGCAACATTGCTTCTGACCGCCTGCGCTCGACTTCCTGGCGCCGGAGAATGCCGTCAGCATGCTTTACAATAAAAAACAGGACGCCATAGAGCATGCCCAGAATAAACACGACGCCAACAACAACTTTTTCCTGGGTGCCGTCCGATTTTCTCGAGAAATGGCGTCACATCATCGTACACCTCAAACACGGCTGCTATTCTGCCGTCCTGTCTGACAGGGATATAGGATGAAATAAGATCGCGGTCTACAATGGTCTATTCAAACGCGCTGAAGGTGCTGCGGTGGCTCAGCTCGCTGGCCGCTCTGCCGGAGCGCGCCGACAGAAAACCGGCGTTTGTGCTTTTATCTTCGCCTATCTGGCTTGGCTCGCTTGAAAACAGCGTCCTCCCGTCAAGGCTGTAAACCTTGATCTTGACCACTGTAAGACCTTTCATTAAATCCAGAACGATGTGGTGTAAATCGGCAATAGCAGGATGGGCCTTCAGTTCAGCCGAACTCAAGGTAGCCGACGCGCTTGAAAGAGGAGCGAACTGCGGCCACAATGAATTCGAAAGCGTTGCGGCTAGCGCAGCATTGTTATTTTCCGCCATCTCCAGCAGATCGTCTACTGCAGTATGACGATAAAACACTCCCAGCAAAGCTGCGGCCGCTGCGATGGAGATAAAGCTCGCTATCGAGAAATAGCGCAGAAGTTTAAACATGGGCTACCGAAGGAAAGCGAAGGAAAGGCATCTTGTATTTTGACATTTCGCATCAGCTTTGCTTTTTTAATACGAGTTACGGGCTGCGCGTCGGACGCTCGGCCACCTTGGCCTGAAGATCGAAGGCGCTGCCGTTACGTAGGCCGACGATCTTGATGTTTTCGCCCGGAGCGGCGTGTGCGACGGTATTTAGAAGTTCTGCGGGTTCGGTGATGGGTTTGTCGTTGATTAGGGTCACGATGTCGCCGGGTTTGATGCCTGCCTGATCGGCGGGGCTGCTTGATAGCACGCCGGCGATGATAACGCCTTTGACGTCGGCGCCGAGACCGAACGATTCCGCGAGCTGTGGCGTGATGGCCTGCACTTCCACCCCCAGCCAGCCGCGGATGGCGCGGCCGTGTTCGATGATTTGTTCCATCACGCCGCGGGCGAGGCTTAAGGGAATGGCGAAGCCTATTCCTTGCGAGCCGCCGCTGCGCGAGAAGATCGCGGTGTTGATGCCGATCAGCTCGCCTTCGGTGTTGACGAGGGCGCCGCCCGAGTTGCCCGGATTGATCGCGGCGTCGGTCTGGATGAAATTTTCAAAGGTGTTGATGCCGAGCTGGTTGCGCCCCAGGGCGCTGACGATGCCGTGGGTGACGGTCTGTCCCACGCCGAAGGGATTGCCGATGGCGAGCACAACGTCGCCGACTTGCAGCGCATCCGACTGGCCGATCACGATGCAGGGTAGTTTATCCATTGCTATCTTTAACACCGCCACATCGGTCTCTGGATCGCTACCGACTACTTGCGCCTGGGCGCTGCGCCCGTCGCTGAGCGCGATCTGGATTTCGTCGGCGCCGTCTATCACATGGTTGTTGGTGATGATGTAGCCTTTGTCGCTGATGATGACGCCCGATCCGAGGCTGCTTTCGAGCCGTTGCCGTGGGGCGAGCTGGGGGTTATCGCCGAAAAAGCGCTGCATGAAGGGATCATTCAGGAGCGGGTGCTGACGCTGGGTGATGACCTTGGTGGTAAAGATATTGACTACCGAGGGTGCGGCCTGACCCACTCCCTTTGCGTAGGAACTGGGCGCGAATGCGGATGAACCCGAGGTGACAGCCGCCGGGCGGTTATTTTCCTTGACCTCCACGACCGTGTCGCCCTTCTTGAGCAAACCGGGGTATAAGGCCACGATGATAAACGCGGCTGCGAGTCCGGTGATGACGGACTTGATCAGAAACGATAGAAGATTACGGATACGCATGAGTACCCTCACTGCCTGTTGGTTAGTAGGGTGGGCACGCCGTTTGTGCCCACACGGAATCACATGCGGTTGGCACGTGGGCACAAACGACGTGCCCACCTACTGTGAGCTTACGGCCTTATCAAGCCGGAACGGGTCAGGGACCAGCGCACCGCGAAAAACGCCACGGTCGCCACCAGCAGCGTGACCACGTTGTCGAAAATCGAGGTCATGGGGAAGTGATAGAGCTTCGGATCCACCGAACCGGATATCCAGGTGTAGCGCTCAAGCCAGGTGCCTATCAAGATGCCGATGGCAACGGTGATGATGACCACCGGATTGTGCCGGTTGGCGGTGAACAGGAAGGTCGTGAACGGCACGATGAACTTGAGCGTAAAGAACGTCCACCACAGCGACGAGTAGCCGCCGATCTCCATGTTGGGCTGCATCGGGCCGCCGTACATCATGTTGAAGAAACGGATGGTCTCTTCGTGGAAACGCCCGTACCACAGGATGAGAAATTGCGTGAAGAACAGGTAGGTCCACAGAATGGTGAAGGCGAACATAAACTGCGCGAGATAATTGAACACGAACTCGGGCAGCGGCTTGACCATCTTGCCGGAGCGGCTCAGCACAAAAAACAATACCGCCAGGAACCCCAGCGAGGCGTGAAAGTTGCTGACGAAGTGATAGGCGCCATAACTCGCGCTGTGCCAGCCGGGCATCTGGGTCATTTCGAAATCCCAGGCCACCATACTCGCATAAGGGACATAGGCGAATGGGATCAGCAAGGTGATGTTGCGGAAGGTGCGCGCGATGGCGGGCGAGGGATCGGTCTCGCTCAGTTTCTGGTACCTGAGAAACAGGCCGTACAGCCCAACGACCAGGATAAATCCGATGATCTGTCGCGCCACCAGGAAG
>CAYUAZ010000173.1:0-4770 GCA_964442865.1 uncultured Gammaproteobacteria bacterium | reverse complement strand
CGTAGGTGCGAATTCATTCGCGCTTGTAAGACCAGCCCCCTCGCACTAACATCGTTGTCTAACGACCGCACTACTGCCAAATTCATTCGGCTATCATACTGAGCATTGATCCGCCTGTCGGCCACTGGCGTGCGCGAGCTCCGGATCCATGAGGCTCAACCGTTGACCTTGTCGTGTATAATAGCGTTCAGCGACTTTTTGATAAAAACAATGCTTCTCAACCGCTATCTCGGCCGTCTGATTACCGCCTTGTCAGTGGCGCTTGTGCTGAGCCTCCCGGCTCACGCTGTGGAGACGTTGCGCGTGATGGCGTGGCCTGGGTATGCCGACAGCGATCTGGTCAAGGTTTTTGAGAAGCGCTTCGGCGTGCGCGTTGAGGTGAGCTTCGTCAGTTCCGACGACGTGCTGCGGAAAAAGATTAGCGCCAATCAAGGCGGCGATTTCGATGTCTTTGCTGCAAACACCGCTGAGATGGAGTACTACATCGCTCAAAATCTCGTTGTTACGTTGCAGCTTTCGGCCATCCCCAACACCGCGCACCAGCTCCCGCGCTTCCGCGATCTGCCAGCCATTTCCGGAATCACTCGGCAGGAGCAGGTTTACGCCATTCCCTACGCTTACTCGGAAATTGGCCTGATCTATGATCGTAAGCAGTTCAAAGTAGCTCCGACGTCAATGGCGGCGATGTGGGATCCCGAATACAAAGGACGGATACTGGCTTTTAACGCCAGTAGTCACAACTTTTCAGTGGCGTCCCTGTTACTGGGTGGCTCACCTTTCCAAATCGAGGACCAGCAATTCAAAAAGATTTCCGAACATCTGATCGCCTTGCGCCGCAATGTGTTGACCTTCTACACACTGCCGGAAGAGTCGGTGCAATTGTTTAACAAATATTCGACCGCATTGCTGTTTGCTAATTATGGGGGGCAGCAGCTCAAGCAGTTGCGCGATGCCGGGGCCGATGTCGGCTATGTCGTTCCGCGCGAAGGCGCGTTGGCCTGGCTGGACTGTTGGGCGGTCACGCGTGGAGCGAGGAACAAGCGTCTCGCGGAAAGCTGGATTAACTACACACTCGAACCCGGGGTCAGTGGCGAGCTGACCCGGCGTCATGGCCTTTCCAACACTATCGAGGACAGTCCGCTAGTAAATAATTCTGACAAACTCATCTGGCTCAAACCAGTGGAGAATGCTCAGCGCAGAGAGACACTCTGGAACCACATCATCTCCGGCGACTCGCCAGAAAAAATTCTTACGCCATGAAATTCCTCAGTGCCCTGAAGTGGGGTATCGGCTTCAAACTCGGTGTCCTGCTCGCCACATTCGGCATTCTGGCGACCGGCATGACCGGCTACTACTTCTACATGTCCAGCCGTACCCTGCTGGTCAGTGCGGCGGAGCGTGATCTGCTGACGGCCACACAGGTTGTGGGGCGTAATATGTCGCTCATACTAGACGTGATAGCCGAGGATGCGCGAATGCTGGCGGCCATCCCGGCAAGCCGGCATGCACTTGACTCGCTGGACGATCAGGTCGCCGAACGGGACAAAAAGGCGCTGACCGACATCTTCTCAGCCATGCTATCGGTGCATCCGGAGTATTTTCAGGTGCGTCTGATCGGCGCGGACAGGCATGGCTTGGAAGTGGTTCGTATCACTCGCAACGGTAATGAATTGATACGGGCGATGGCAGGCGATCTACAGGAAAAGGCTCACTTCCCGTATGTTTTCGATACGTTGCGGCTAGGGCAGGGAGACATCTATCTGTCGGATATCACCATCAACCATGAGGAGGGTGCGCATTCCGGCCGGAATAAACCCACCTTGACGGCCTCCACTCCCGTGATTGCAGGCAATGGCAAAGTGCTGGGTCTAATCGTGATCAACATTGATTTGGACGGGCTTTCCCGGCTTTTAAAAACCAATCTACCGGGCACTTATCAACTGTATCTTGCCAACCAATGGGGTGATTTTCTGATCCACCCGGATGCTGCCCAAACCTTCGGCTTCGACCAGGGTCGGCGTGTTTTCGTTCAGGATACCTTCAAGCCGGTCGCGGCGCTGGTGCAGGGCGAAAGTCTGAATGTCGTCATGAACGTCAAGAAGGGAGAGCTGCGAAATCAGGATGGAAACATCGCAGCATTTACCCGGCTACCTTTCGGCGACGATATCACGAAGCGTTTCGTGATTCTCGGCCTGTCCCAGCCGTTGGACAGCATTGCCCGCGAGACCGCCAGGCTGGGCTGGAATACCATTCAGATCGTGCTTGCTTTCAGTGGCTTTGCGCTCGCTCTTTCCATGCTGATTTCCCGTGTCGTTACCGGGCCGTTAAATACCATAGTCGGCGCAATCAAGCTTTTTTCGAAAGAGCATGTCATCAGGGCGCTGCCGCTTAAGCGCAATGACGAACTCGGTCTGCTCTCGCGTAGCTTCAACGATATGCAAATGGAGATCATGGCGCATCTGTCCGAGCTGAACGAGAGCCGGAAAGCCCTCGATAATCTATCCCGACACGACGCACTCACCGGTCTGCCCAATCGTCGTATGTTCTTTGACCGGCTGGAACAGGCCATCGCCAACTCACGACGCAGCGGCAAGCAGTTTGCCGTACTGTATGTTGATCTTGACCGGTTCAAGGAGATTAATGACAGTCTGGGTCACGGGATAGGCGACGCTGTCCTGGTGGCCGTCGCGAACCTGATTAAATCAGCCCTACGTGAGGTGGATACCGTGGCGCGCCTGGGTGGCGACGAGTTCGTCGTTTTGTTAGACACGATAGACGACGCGCAGCACGTCACGACAATCGTGCAGAAGTTACATGACTGCTTTCAGGGCGCTATACTGATCGAGAGGCACGAACTCCATATTCGCGCCAGCATGGGAGTCAGCCTTTTCTCGAATGACGGCCAGGACGCCGACGAACTGATACATAATGCCGACCAGGCCATGTACTACTCGAAAAACGAAGGCAGGAATATCTTCAAGTTCCATGCCTAGTAACGCATGGGGCGGGATGAACGACTCGGAGCCCCGGATTTTGAATGCCGGCGATTGAGGGCTACACCGAGCGACAGCGGCCTCCTCATAGCCGAATTTACCCCCCTACTCGTAGGTGCGAATTCATTCGCGCTTGTAAGACCAGCCCCCTCGCACTAACATCGTGGTCAAATGACCGCACTCCCTAATACGCTTTATCGCGCCGCGCAGGTGCGCGAACTCGATCGCATCGCCATCGAGGAATATGGTATTCCTGGTAGCACTCTGATGGGGAGGGCTGGTGCGGCGGCCTTTGCGGGATTGTGTCGGCATTGGCCGGAGGCGCGCCGCATCGTGGTGGTCTGTGGGCTCGGCAATAATGGCGGCGATGGTTTTGTCGTCGCTCGCTTGGCCGCCGAGGCAGGCTTGGCGGTGAAGGTGCTGCACGCCGGAGATGTGGAGCGTCTGGGCGGCGATGCCCGCGCAGCCCATCATAAACTCTCTGGTTCCACAGCCACGCTAGTCGCTTACCATGCCAGCCACCTGCAAGACGCCGACCTGATTGTGGATGCCTTGCTCGGCACCGGTCTTAAAGGTGAAGTGAGCGGCGAGTGGCGCCAGATCATCGAGGACATCAACAATGCAGAGCGACCGGTGTTGGCGATTGATATCCCCTCCGGTCTCGACGCCGATACCGGTTGCGTACGGGGTAGCGCCGTGAGGGCGGCGCTCACGGTGAGCTTTATCGGTCTCAAGCAGGGCATGTATACCGCTGCCGGCCCCGATCATTGCGGCGCGATTGAATTCGACGATCTCGGCGTGCCCAGTGAAATCTTCGGCGAAATTTCCAATCGTGTCCCGCCCGCCGCCACCCGTATCCGGTTGCGCGATCTGCCGCGCCTGTCCGCGCGGAGGCGCGACTCGAATAAGGGTGATTATGGCCGGGTGCTGGTCATCGGCGGCGATCAAGGCATGGCCGGCGCGATACGCTTGTGCGGTGAAGCCGCACTGCGGGTGGGTGCGGGCCTGGTGTCCCTGGCCACGCATGTTGCGCATGCCGCCGTCATCAGCGCGGCACGGCCTGAATTGCTGTGCTACGGTGTGGAGCAAGCGCCGCAACTTTCGCCGCTTTTGGAAAAGGCGAGCGTGGTGGCCATTGGGCCCGGCTTGGGCCAATCCGCATGGGCCTCGCGGCTTTTCGCGCGGGTGCTCGACACACAACTCCCCTTGGTCGTGGACGCCGACGGCTTGAATCTGCTGGCATTGGAGCCGCAGCGGCGCGACAACTGGATACTCACGCCGCATCCGGGTGAGGCGGCGCGCTTGTTGGGCGCCGCCACGGCAGAGATCCAGGCTGATCGCTTTGCCGCCGTTGTTGAAATACAAAAACGCTACGGTGGAGTGGTGGTGCTCAAAGGCGCCGGGACTCTGGTCTATGCGGGCGGGCGAGTGGATGTGTGCGACGCGGGCAATCCCGGCATGGCGAGCGCCGGTACGGGCGATGTGCTGACCGGCGTGATTGCAGGGCTGGCGGCGCAGGGGCTCAATTATGAACAGGCCGCCCGGCTCGGTGTATGTCTGCACGCTGCGGCGGGTGATAAGGCGGCGGAGCAGGGCGAGCGGGGTTTAATAGCAAGTGATCTACTGCCCTGGTTACGATTACTGCTCAGTCTCGACTGATGGAGCTCGTCGTCAACAGCGCTGAGGAGATGGAGGCGCTAGGCGCACGTCTCGCGGCGCACTATCCCACCGGCACGATCTATCTGCAAGGCGAACTTGGCGCAGGCAAGACCACGCC
>CAYUAZ010000172.1:0-4774 GCA_964442865.1 uncultured Gammaproteobacteria bacterium | reverse complement strand
TTGTTTGACCTGGCCGCCGATCGGGACCACCTGCGCCACACCGGCTATCGTCAACAGTCGCGGGCGCACCACCCAGTCCGCCGCCTCGCGCACCTGCATGGGTGTAACGTCGTCGTTCGCCTGCATGGCGATCAGCATGATCTCGCCCATGATGGAGGTGATAGGCCCCATCTGCGGCGTGATGCCGGGCGGCATCTGCTCGCGCACCAGATTCAGGCGCTCCGCGATCTGCTGGCGATTGCGGTAAATCTCGGTATCCCAGCCGAACTCGACATAGACGATGGAAAGACCGATGCCGGACACCGAGCGCACGCGCGTGACGCCCGGCAAACCGTTCATGGCGGTCTCCACCGGAAAGCTGATGAGTTGCTCGACCTCTTCGGGCGCCATGCCGCTCGCCTCGGTCATGATGGTGACCGTGGGCTTGTTGAGATCGGGAAACACATCCACGGGCAACTGTTGCAGTGTCAGTAATCCATAAAATAACAGCAACAGCGAAGCGACCAGGACAAACAGCCGCTGTCTCAGACTCAACTCTATAATGGCTTTGAACATGGCGCGTGCCTCCCTTAGCGGAACTGACCCAGCAGCGCCGCACCTTCAGTCACCACACGTTCTCCCGCCTCAAGACCTTCCAACACGGCCAGGCTGTTGTCGCTCTGTTTTTGCGCGCGCACTTTCTTCGGCGTAAACCGCTCGGCCTCGCTGTGCACCCAAACCTGAAGCTCCCCGTTACTACCCTTCACCACGCTCTCCTGCGGCAACACAATGCCGCGCAGGCTTTGCCTGGTCTCAACATAGACCCTGAGCGGTTGACCGACGCTCAATTCAGGGGGGGGCGCATCGAACTTGAACTGCATCGGCAAGGCCTGTTCGTGGAGATGGAATGCCTGTCCTAGGGAAGTCAACGCCACGGCCTGCCCGTTGCTCAGCACCGTGTAGGCCGCTTTGACCTGATCGGCCAGCGCGGGATCATAGGTCACGGCCTCCACCCACAGCTTGGCGGGATCTATGATCTCAAACAGCACCTCGCGCGCCTCGACGATTTGTCCCGCCACCAGATTTCTGTGATGAATGACACCGGACACCGGTGCACGCAGTTCCTCGGGACGAGCCAGGCCTGTGGAGAGTGCGGACTTGCGATCCCGTAAGCTCTGCAACTCGGCGCGCGCCGCATCGAGTTCCTTTTGCGGGATGCTGCCGATAAGCTGTTCCAGGCGTTGCACCTTTTTTCCGGCGAGCGACAGATTCGCGGCGATCTCGGCAAGCTGCGCCTGCTGTGCGCCTCTTTCGAGACTCGACATGATCGGCGTAAGGGTGGCCAGTATCTCCCCCTTCTTGACCGGCTGCCCGCTATGCGGGAGACCTTGGTCAAGCGCATCAATCCGTCCCGCCTGGGAGGCCTGCACACGGCCGCTGTAGTTGGGATCGCTGATGATCTGGCCGTTAAGTTCGACCGTGCGTGGGATGTCGCGCACTTCGGACAACCGAGTGCGTATGTTAAGCAGGCGCTGCGCGGGCTTGGGCAGGAATAAACCGCCATCAGGCAGGCGTTTGGCGCCGGTATTGGCGCCGGCCGGGTTGGTCGCGCCGGAGCCGGCCGGGCGAGTCGGCGTTGCCGTTTCAGTTTGCGCCTTGTTATCTCCGTGTGCTTCATCACCGTGAGCAAAGGCCGGATCAGGCGCGTTGAAGATCAACGTCATCAACATGAATAACGGCGCCGCGACCGCGCCTCTGCGCCATTTGAGCACTATCACGAGCAACACCAGGCCCAGCGCAGCCAGAGCTGCCCACTTTGCGTAATCCCGCCAATGGCGTTCCTCTACTGCTGCCGCCACGGCAGGGATTTCCAGATTCCCGCTCAATGCGTCACTGAGCTTTTCCGCCTCGATAGCAAAGTGTAGTTCGTGTCTACCCGGCTGTTCCAGCCATGCCCCCTTGACGCTGTACAAGCCTTCCGCTTCGGGCTTGGCCTGTGAGCTCGCGGAACCGTTCGTCACCGTGATGCGCGCACCGTTAATGGGTTCATTGCTGGCATAACGATCCACATATAACCAGAGTGTGTGGTTGCGGAGGATACCGGTCAATTCAACAGTAGCGGAACTTGCCGTGACGCGCGGCTCCGGTGCTGAGACTGCGGCGGGAGGCGGCGCTTCATCGCCGTGACCGGCATCCGCAAAAACGGACAGCGGCAAAACCATCCCGCCGATGGCGGCGCAACACAGCAGTAATTTATTCATGGCAAAATTCCTTGTGCTTGATTAAGCCGCGCCTTGCTCAAGGCCAGGGTAATCTTCTGTTGCGTGTACGCTTGCTCGGCGGAGAAGGCCGCGTTCTTGGCTTGCAGCAACAAGACTAAACTCAACTCGCCGAGATCAAAAGACCTTTGCAGTAAGACCACATTCTCAGCCGTCAATCGCTGCTGAGTCTCAGCGATCGCCAAGGCTTGTTGCGTCATTTGATAACCTTGTTCGGCCTGCTTGATCTCCGCTTCGAGTTGCCGGCGCGCCTGTTCATACTGAGCCTGAGATTGAGTCAGCGCAGTCTCTGCGGCGGCGATCAAGGGCCGATTGCGCGCCTCGGTGGAAAAAGGCAGGCGCAAGGAAATACCTATGCTTTGATCATAAGGCTCGGCCTCGTCACGCCGTTCCCGCCGGGTGCTAAGTGTAAGTTCGGGGCTATCGCGCCGCGCAGCATTTACCGCGCGCAGTTGCGCCTGCGCGTAGGCGATGGCGCCGCGCGCGGCCGTAAGCCTGGGATGGTCATCAAACGCGGTCAGTGCCGGCAGCGCTTCCTCATGCTCGGCGACGATAGGGGATTCTCCGACCAGAATCGAGTAGTTCTGCTCCGACTGGAATCGGCGAGCCTGCGCCTCGAGCAGCGCCGTCTGCACGGTCAGGGTGTCGTTTTGCGCCAGATTCAGATCCGTTTGCGCCAAATCTCCCGCCGCGACCCGCCGTTTTATATCTTCTTCTAATTTCTTTGTTGTCTCCAGGTAATGTTCGGCGACCACCACCTGGCTTTCGGCGAGCGCGGCGCTCCATACCGCCTCGCGCAGCTCACCGGCAAGCTTTAGACGCAACGCCCGCATCTCCTGATTGAGGCCGGCCTCGGCCGCGGCGGCTTCCTCGACACGCGCCGCCTGTTGTCCCGGCAACCACAATGGCAGACTGACACCGGCCTCCAACTCATCCTGTCCCCGGTTATCCGTCAGGCGATCGCTACGATTGGATAACTCCAAGGCCGGCGCACCAGGCAATACACTGCTCGCCGCAGTGCGCCGTGCGGTGATCTCCGCGCGCCTCGCTTCCAGCACCTTCGCCTCCGGATTGCGCGCCCAGGCCTTCTCCACGGCCGCGCGCAGATTTTGCGCGGCATCTTGCGCATAGATGGGGCTGGAGAAGAGCATCGCCGCCACCACGCCGCAAATGTGTAGAATATATCTACGCATACAAATCTTTTCTTGGCTCAATTTGAACCACGGTCTTGAGACCAGCGGCCAAAGCGGGGAAAGAATACCGGTGTATGGGCCGCATAACGAGCATATTGCTCATCAAAAACCGCTCGCATCTCCTGCTCCTCGCGCCGTGCGAGCATGACATACATCCAGGTGAGTACCGGAAACATCACCACGGTTAAGAGGGTCGGCCATTGCAGCAGAAAACCAAACATGATTAAAACAAACCCGGCGTATTGAGGGTGGCGTATGTACGCATAAGGGCCGCTGGTGGCCAAGGTGCGACTCTTTTGCGCTGCGTAGAGCACCTTCCAGGCATTGGCCAATACGATGAAGCCGACGACGATGAACAGGGTGCTGAACAAATGAAAGGGTCCAAAATGGGGGTTGGCGCGCCAACCGAACAGCGTCTCCAGCAAGTGGCCGGCATCATGAGAAAGGAAATCCACACCCGGATAGCGGCTGGCAAACCAGCCGGATAGAAGGTAAATGGTGAGCGGGAAACCGTACATTTCCGTAAACAGAGCGACGATGAATGCCGAAAAGGCGCCAAGCGAACGCCAGTCGCGCGGGCTCTTCGGCCGCGTGAAGCTGAAGGCGAAAATAATGAACACCAGGGAGTTGATAATGACCAGGCTCCACAAACCGTAAGAAGGTGCGTCGCTCATTTCGTATCTCCCTTGGCTTTATGCTGATGGTTACCGCCCTCACCATGCCCGCCATGAAACAGATGCAACAATGGGCAGGCCAGCAGTAACAGGAACGGCAAAATGCCAAATAGATGCGCCCGGTGTTCGGTGAAAAGAAAAAAACCAGCAATGGCAAGAAAGGCCAGGAGCACCAAGTTGGATTTGGACAGCAGCCGTTTGTTATGGTCTATCTGATGTTCAGTAGTCATACGATAACCCTCCTAATATCTTCACTTGGAATAGCGCTGGCGCTCCCTCTGAAGAAAGTCTCATCAAGCCCTCCCGGGTATTCGGGAAAATCGGCCTTCACCTGCTCAATAACATGTTTGGCCTTGGCGTACTGCACACAGTTGGGTACGGTCAAAAATAGAATATCAATCATCCAATTCTCCTTTAAGCCGGTATCCGAGGGCTTCCAGCGCCCTGTTCATATCGGAAATCGTTGCTTGATAGCTGTCATATTCCACGTCCGCGGTTTTTGTATCGAAATCCACCCGCGCTGAAATGATCCCTGGGATATTTTTCAGAGTCATCCCGGTGGAGACGGCGCATGAGCCGCAGTACATGCCTCCGACAGTAAGTTTTTTCCTGATAATGGATTTCATGATTTTCCCCGCATCACATCGGT
>CAYUAZ010000171.1:0-4814 GCA_964442865.1 uncultured Gammaproteobacteria bacterium | reverse complement strand
TTGTGGAGGGGATACTATAACATATATATGTAAATACTTAAATCAAAAATGCTCTGGGGGCTAGGGATTAGGGAAAAACCAAACCCCCTGCCCCTAACCCCTCACCCCTCGCGCGCTACCGCGCGGTAGCCAATGTCGGTGCGATAATACATCCCCTCCCAACTGACACTTCGCACCCGTTCATAGGCGCGCTGCTGCGCCTCTTTCACGCTAGCTCCCAAGGCGCAGACGCAGGCGACACGGCCGCCCGCAGTCACGATATCGTCGTCCCGCAGCGCGGTGCCGGCATGAAAAATTTTACGTTCGTTATCGCTGGGTTGAATCATGCCGTGGATGACATCACCGCTGCGGTATGGACCCGGATAACCGCCGGCGGCAAGCACCACGCCGAGCGCCGCGCGCGTATCCCACTCCGCGTGTACTTGATCGAGGCGCTTATCCAATGCGGCTAGACATAACTCGGTCAAATCCGAGCGCAGCCGCATCATGATGGGTTGTGTTTCCGGATCGCCCAACCGGCAATTGAATTCCAGCACGCGCGGCGCCCCTTGCGGGCTGATCATCACTCCCGCGTAGAGAAAACCGGTATAGGGATTGCCTTCGGCAGCCATGCCGCGCACCGTAGGCTCGATGACCTCGCGCATAATGCGCGCATGCACGGCGGGCGTCACGACGGGCGCGGGTGAGTACGCCCCCATGCCTCCGGTGTTGGGGCCGCGGTCGCCGTCGTCGCGTGCCTTGTGATCCTGGGTGGTGGCCAGCGGCAGGATATGCTCACCGTCCACCAGCACGATAAAGCTCGCTTCCTCTCCCAGCAAAAACTCCTCGATCACCACCCGCCTGCCGGCCGCGCCGAACACGTTGCCGCTCAGCATGTCGGTGACCGCCGCATCGGCCTCGGCCAGGCTGGTCGCAATCACCACGCCCTTGCCCGCGGCGAGACCATCTGCCTTGATTACCAGAGGTGCGCCCAGTTTACGTATGTACGCCAGTGCCGGTTCGACCTCCGTGAACACGCCATAACCCGCCGTGGGGATGTGGTGGCGCGCCATAAAATCCTTGGCGTAGGCTTTGGACGATTCGAGTTGAGCCGCGGCACGGGTCGGGCCGAAACAGCGCAGCCCCGCAGTGTTGAAGGTGTCCACCACGCCCAGCGCCAGCGGTGTCTCCGGCCCGACGATAGTGAGAGCGATGTGATTAGTCCGCGCAAAATCCACCAGCGATGCAACATCGTCAGCGTTGATGGCGACGTTCTCGGTCTTGGTCTCACGCGCCGTACCCGCATTGCCGGGCGCGACGAAGACCTTGGTAACCATTGGCGATTGCGCCACCTTCCAGGCCAGCGCGTGTTCGCGGCCGCCGGAGCCGATGATGAGAATTTTCATGCTAAAAAATCAACGGCTACAACCCAACGCAAAGACGCGAAGACGCAAAGGTAAAAGGGCTAAGCACAACGCCGGCCTGCACAGAATTAAGTTCATGATAATAAATCTTTCTATATATCTCGCTTTTGCCTTTCTTTGCGCCTTCGCGTCTTTGCGTTGGGTTTGTTGCATCAGTGCCTAAAATGCCTGATCCCCGTAAACACCATCGCCATGCCGTGTTGGTCGGCCGCCGCAATAACTTCGGGGTCACGCAGCGAGCCGCCGGGTTGGATCAGGGCGGTGACGCCGACCGCTGCGGCGGCGTCCACACCGTCGCGGAACGGGAAGAAGGCGTCGCTGGCGACTACCGAACCCGCTACCGCCAGGCCCGCGTCGGCGGCCTTGATGGCGGCGATGCGGGCGCTGTAGACCCGGCTCATTTGCCCTGCGCCAATGCCGATGGTCATGGCGTCTTTGCAGTACACGATGGCGTTGGATTTGACGAACTTGGCGACCTTCCAGGCGAACAGCATGTCCTGTATCTCGACGGGTGTCGGGGCGCGTTGTGTGACGATCTTGAAATCCCTGGCGGTGATCGTGGCGAGGTCGCTTTCCTGAATCAGCAATCCGCCGGTGATGCGTTTATAGTCCAGTTGCGCGCGCGGCTCCGCGGCCCAGGGGCCGCAGCTCAAGACCCGCACGTTACTCTTGCCGGCGAGTATCGGCAGGGCCTCGTCGGCGACGCTGGGGGCGACAATCACCTCGACAAAGTGCCGCTCGATGATGCTGCGCGCGGTGGCGGCGTCGAGCGGCTGATTGAAGGCGATGATGCTGCCGAAGGCCGAGGTGGGGTCGGTCGCGTAGGCGCGCTCATAGGCCTCCTGCAAGGTCTTGCCCAGCGCGACGCCGCAGGGATTGGCGTGCTTGACGATCACGCAGGCGGGGACTTCGTTAAAGGATTTGACGCACTCCAGCGCGGTGTCGGCGTCGGCGATGTTGTTAAACGACAGCTCCTTGCCCTGGATCTGGTCGGCGCTGGCGATGCAGCCGCTGGGCGGACGGGACTCGGTGTAAAAGGCGGCGCGCTGATGCGGATTTTCACCGTAACGCAAGGTTTGCGACTTCACCCACTGCATGCTGTAGGTGCGCGGAAAGGGCTCGCGTTCGGCGGCGGGGCTTTCCTTTATCGTACCCAGATAATTTGCAATGGCGCCGTCATACCGCGCGCAGTGTTCGAAGGCCTTGACAGCAAGCGAGTAGCGCAGCGCGCCGCTCACCGCGCCGCCGTGCTGTTCCATCTCGGCGAGCACCGCATCGTAATCGCCGCTGTCCACTACCACGGTGACCGCGGAATAATTTTTCGCGGCCGCGCGCAGCATGGCGGGGCCGCCGATATCAATGTTCTCGATGGCCGTGCCGAGTTCGCAGTCAGCCGCCGCAGTGACCTGCTCGAAGGGGTACAGATTGACCACCAGGAGGTCTATGGGGGGGATGCCGTGCTCAGCCATCGCAGCATCGTCCATGCCGCGCCTGCCCAGCAGCCCGCCGTGTATTTTGGGGTGCAGGGTCTTGAGGCGGCCGTCCATTAGCTCAGGAAAGCCGGTGTACTCGGAGACCTCGGTCACCGTGACGCCGTTGGCCGAAAGCAGCTTCGCGGTGCCGCCGGTGGACAGGATGTGCATGCCAAGGGTTTGCAGACGCTTGGCGAAGTCCACGATTCCGGTTTTGTCGGAGACGCTGAGCAGCGCGCGTTTGATCATGCACACGCAAAGTTGCGAGTGGCGAGTTGCGAGTAGCTAGTAAAGACTTGCCCCCTCGCTACTCGCAACTCGCTACTCGCTACTTTATTTATCCAACCCATACTGGCTCAATTTTTTTCGCAGCGTGCTGCGATTGAGACCCAGGATCTCGGCCGCCTTGCTTTGATTGCCGCGCGTATAGCGCAGCAGTATTTCCAGCAGCGGCTGTTCGACTTCACTCAACACCATCTGGTAGAGATCGCCGGGCTTATGGCCGTCCAGATCCTCGAAGTATGTTTCGAGCGCTTCCTTGATACAGTCGCGCAGCGGTTTGTTATGAGGTTTCGGTTTGGTCATGCCGCCAGCCCCACCTCATCGGCGCACTCCGTAACGCCGCTTGCCGCAAGGGAATCGAAGAAATTCCGAGTCAGTGTCCATTGGTCGTTCACGGTTTGCGCCGCGTTGATGGTCTGGCGGAAGGCGCCGCCGCCGATCTGACCCTTGCTGTACCAGGAGAGGTGTTTGCGCGCCATCAATACGCCGGTGGGTTCGCCGTAAAACTGGTAGAGGTTGGCGATGTGGTCGAGCATGATCTCGCGGATCTCCGCGATACCCGGCTCGGGCAACAGTTCGCCGCTGGCAAGATAATGGCCGATGGTGCGGAAGATCCACGGTTTGCCCTGCGCGGCGCGGCCTATCATGACGCCGTCGGCGCCGGTGTACTCGAGTACGTATTTGGCCTGCTGCGGGGTGCGGATGTCGCCGTTGGCGATGACCGGTAGCTTGACCGCCGCCTTGATGGCGGCGATGGTGTCGTATTCGGCCTCGCCGGTATAGGCGCAGGCGCGGGTACGTCCGTGCACGGCCAGCGATTTAATGCCTGCCTGTTCGGCGATCCGCGCGATGAGGATACCGTTGCGATGATTTTTATCCCAGCCGGTTCGGATCTTGAGGGTGACGGGCGCCTGCACGGCGGCGACCACGGCGTCGAGGATGCGGCCGACCAGGGGTTCGTCCTGCAGCAGGGCGGAGCCGGCCATGACGTTGCACACCTTCTTGGCGGGGCAGCCCATATTGATGTCTATGATCTGCGCGCCCTGATCCACGTTGTATTGCGCGGCCTGCGCCATCAGCTTGGGGTCGGCGCCGGCGATCTGCACGATGCGCGGTTCGGTCTCGCCTTCATGGTTGGCGCGGCGGCGGGTCTTTTCGCTGCCCCACAACAAAGAATTCGAGGACACCATCTCGGAGACTGCGAGTCCGGCGCCCAGGTTCTTGCAGAGCTGGCGGAACGGTCGGTCGGTCACACCCGCCATCGGCGCCAGCACGAGATTGTTATTGAGTTTGTAAGGTCCGATTTGCATGGGAATTAGGGGCTAGGGGCTAGGGGCTAGGGTTTGGAATGTTTTCCCCTAACCCCTAGATCCTAGTCCCTAGCCTATAGTCGTTTCAATTGAATCCGTGCCGCCGTTGTTATCCACCCAACTCAACTTGATGGCGTCGCCCTTGTTGCCGCCCGTGAAGCTGAAGGCCATGTAGGGATTCTTGGAGATGGCGATACCCCACAGGGCTTCAATTACAGGGTTACCGTTGTGTTCCACCTTGACCTCCTGGATGAACCAGGCAGGGATCGGCACGCCCTTGGAATCCTTGAACAAGCCGGTGTCCATGGGATGGATAATCCGGGTCTTGACCGTGGTGCCCTTGCCTT
>CAYUAZ010000170.1:0-4864 GCA_964442865.1 uncultured Gammaproteobacteria bacterium | reverse complement strand
CTTCAGCTCCCGCTCGAAGTTCGCCAACAAGGAGTTATCCGACAGCAGGGAATTCGTCGTGGTGGATGGACGCGAGGGTAAGCTGTATACCAGCATCAAGACCTTCCACCCGGTGTTCAGCCCCGACGGCCAACATGTCGCCTATGTCGCCGAACTCGACGGCAAACAGTTTCTGGTCGTGGACGGCGAGGAACACGAGCGCTACGATGACCTCGGCGCCTACTCGCCCTTTTTCAGCCCGGACAGCCAACAAGTGGCCTATCGCGCCAGCATCGGCGAGCAGTTGTTTGTCGTCATGAACGGCGAAGAGCACGCCAAATACCAGGGCATCGGGCGCGGCAACCCGCTGTTCAGCCCCGACAGCAACCACATCGCCTACCGTGCCATGCGCGACAACAAACACTTTGTCGTCTTCGACCGCCAGGAAAGTAAACCCTATGACCTCGTCTTGCCGGAGATCCGCTTCAACTCCGCCGGCCTGATGAGCTATCTTGCGATCAGGGACAATAAAATCTATCGTGTAAAAGCCGCCTGGTAACGGTTACTCGGCTTCACTCCAGCGCGCGCACGCCGTGCGATGCCAGCGGGGCTCACCATCCAGCCGCAGCGCGGTCAGGTTTCCGCCCCACACGCAACCGCTGTCGAGAGGGTAGATGCCCGGACCGGTGCACCCGCCCAGCGTGGACCAGTGTCCAAAAATGATTTTTAATCCCGCGCTGCGCCTGCCCGGCGCCGCAAACCAGGGCATGTAACCCTCCGGCTGAGTGCCGGGAGCGCCTTTCTCTTCCAGCGCCAGCCGCCCTGCGTTATCACAATAACGCATACGGGCAAAACAATTGGTTATAAAGCGCAGCCGTTCCCAGCCGCTGAGATCATCCGACCACAGATCGGGGCGATCACCGTACATATGCTCAAAATACTCGCCATAGCGCCGTCCCCTCAGCACCGCCTCCACCTCTGAGGCGCATGCCTCGGCCTGCGCCAAATCCCACTGCGGGGGCAGGCCGGCGTGTATCAGGGTATAACCCAGCTTGGCATCATGATGCAGCAACGGCCGATGCCGCAGCCAATCCAACAGCTCATCGCCATCTGGCGCATTCAGCACATCATCAAAGGTATCGTTGTAGCGGTAGCGATCACTACCCTCCGCCACCGCGAGCAGATGCAAGTCGTGATTACCCAGAACAGTTACCGCATCACCCGCCAGATTTTTGACGAAGCGCACCACCTCCAGCGACTTGGGGCCTCGATTGACCAGATCACCGGTAAACCACAACCGGTCTCGATTGACATGGAAACCAATCTCTTTCAGGAGCGCCTGCAACTCATTAAAACAACCTTGGACATCTCCAATGGCATAGATCGCCATAAGTACCTCGCTGCTTTCATTACAACGTGTTGAACTTAATTAGACACTCCCCTGTTCACAAATTTTTTTACGAATGTGAACTCTCCTATTTAGACTAAGTCTAAATTAAGTGAAGATGATAGTTCTTCACGGGATGTTAATTACTTCATAACCCTTAACTTAAAGAAGGATATTTTTATGAAACGAAAATTGTTGACGGCTTTAACATTAACCATCGCTTCCGGCGCGGCGCTCGCCGGCGCGAGCTTCAATGAGTTCCAATCCTTAGACGCCGACCAGAACGGCTTTCTCAGCAAGGAAGAGTATCAGAAGATAACTGCGCTGCATAAGGACTTTGCCCAAGCCGACAAGGATGCTGACAGCAAGCTCAGCGTGCAGGAATACATGCATTCTTCGATCATTAGCGACCCCCTCCTGCAAATAGGCAAGGGCGCGGCTGTACAAGGGATGTTGCATGACGACGTGAAGAAGGAAGCATTTCACGATCCCAGATAGTCACGATAGTCATAGTAGTTAGAGCAGTATGGGCAGCCATGCAGGGACGCAGGCTGCCCTCTTTCATTCTCGCATCTCATTCTGAGATATGCGCCGCAGCAGCCGGTCCAGCAAGCGTTGCGGCAACAGGCGCTTGAGTAGGGCGAACAGATGGCTGGGGAGACCGACATAGTAACGGATACGTGGGCGGGGACTCTCCAGGGCGTGAATCACCTTGCGTAACACTGCTTCGGGCGGGGAGGTAAAGGGCGCGGCCGGGCCTGCCTTGGTAAGACGCCGCTCCAGCCCGACATAGCGTTCACGATGCGCGCTCTGTTCGGGATGGATATTTTTTTTGTACGCTGTATAGGCGTTGACGCGAAACTTGCTCTTGGTCGGGCCGGGTTCGACCAGCGATACGGAAATTCCGCTGCCGTGCAGTTCCAGACGCAGCGTATCGCTCAGTCCCTCCAGCGCGTATTTGGAGGCGTTATAGGCGCCGCGATAAGGCATGGCGATGTAACCCAACAACGAACCGATGATAATAATCCGCCCGTGACCCTGCCGGCGCATCAACGGAATGACTTGGTTGGTTAGTTCCAGCAAGCCAAACAGATTGGTCTCAAACTGCGCCCGCAACACATCACGCCGCAAATCCTCGATCGCGCCCGGCTGGCCGTAGGCCGCGTTATTGATGAGCGCATCGAGCCGCCCGCCGCTGCGCTGCCCGATCTCCGCGACGGCCGCGTGAATGGACGCGGAGTCATCGAGATCCAATTGCAGACTCTCCAACCCGCGCTCTGCCAGAGCCGCGACATCCTCCGGCTTGCGTGCCGTAGCGAACACACGATAACCGCGTACCCGCAAACCTTCCGCCAGACACAGACCGATGCCGCTGGAGCAGCCGGTGATGAGCACGGTTTTCACGCGAGCAACACCGCGACGAGACCGGTGAGAAAGATGCCGTCGAAGCTGCCCGCGCCGCCGATGGAGGCGATGGGCGACCCCATCTTGCGGATGCTGTCGAGCCGCAGCAGATCGGCGCCGATCAGCACGCCCAAAGTGCCGGAAATGTATGCCAACGGCGCGCTGTGCCCGGAATCGAGTAGCAACGCGGTCACCGCCGCGGTGACGGGCGCGATGAACACCGGTAGGGTGATGCCGAGTCCGGGCACGGGCCTGCTGAGGGTGCGGCACACGGCGGTAACGATCAGCGTGGCGAGCAGCACGTCCAGGATGCCGACCGGAGTGTTTCGCATAAGGTAATACGAAAAGCTCAACGGGATAAGGCAGCCGCCCACGTTGACGGCGATCAGGGTCTTGCCCTTGAAGCGGCGCAGATTATCACGCACCAGTTCGCGGAACAGTTCAGGCACTAATTGAGGATCGAGGGGCTCGGATTTGACACTGAACAGCGGCAGATTGACGGCGCTGCCGATGAGGGAGGCGAACAACAACAGAAAAGCCGAGGATTGCGACAAGCCCAGCTTGTCGAATGCGATGGTCAGTACGCCGATCTGCACAAAGCTCAGCAGAAAGCCGATCAGGAAGATGAGCAACAGCAGACGCGAGGGCGAAAGGGACGGGGGGCGCATGTCGTTCAGTGGGCAGAAGACTGAGGGCTGAGGACCAAGGTCAGAGGAAAGATAGTAAAGGTTAGAAATCATAGCAAGGATAGCGGCGCGGTAATACCGTGATCCTCTTCTGTCTTCTGTCCTCTATCCTCCGATTCCTGAAGCGCCCACATGTGGGCGTAGATCTGGCCCCTGGCAAGAAGCTCGCGGTGAGTGCCGCGCTCGACGATGCGGCCGTGCTCCATCACCAGGATCTGATCGGCGTCAATGATGGTGGACAGGCGATGCGCGATCGCCAGCGTGGTGTGATCGCTGGCGACCTCGGCGAGCGCGCCGAGTATCGCCTGTTCGGATTTTGAATCGAGCGCCGAGGTCGCCTCATCGAAGATCAGAATCCTGGGATTTTTGAGGATGGTGCGGGCAATCGCCACGCGCTGTTTTTCACCTCCGGAGAGCTTGAGGCCGCGCTCGCCGACCATGGTGTCATAACCGTTGGGCAGGGATTCGATAAATTCATGAATGTGCGCGAGCTTTGCGGCGCGCAGGATTTCCTCGCGCAATGCATCGGGCGAAGCGTAGGCGATGTTGTAATAAATGCTGTCGTTGAACAGCACCGTATCCTGCGGAACGATGCCGATGGCGGCGCGCAGGCTCTGTTGGGTCACTGCACGGATGTCTTGGCCGTTGAGGGTGATGCGTCCCCCGGTCACATCGTAGAAACGGAACAAGAGCCGCGCGAGGGTGGACTTGCCGGCCCCGCTGGGGCCGACCACCGCGATCTTGCGGCCGGGTGGAATGACAAAGTCCACGTCATAGAGAATCTGCCGGTTGTCGTCATAACCGAAACTCACGTGCTCAAAGCGCAACTCTCCTGTTCCAACGTCCAACGACTTGGCGTTGGGGCTGTCTTTGACCTCGGTGTGTTGTGTAAGCAGGCTGAACATCCGCTCCATGTCGGCGAGCGAGTTTTTGATCTCACGGTAGACAAACCCCAGGAAATTAAGCGGGATAAACATCTGAATCAGAAAGGCGTTGATGAGCACCAGATCCCCCAGGGTAAGCCGGCCATTTGCGACTTCCTGGCTCGCCAAGATCATGAGCAGGGTCACACCCACCGCGATGATGGCGCTTTGGCCGAAATTGAGCGCCGCCAGCGAGGTCTGATTTTTCACCGAGACGCGCTCCCATACCGCAAGTTTTTCGTCATAGCGGCGTGCTTCATAGTCCTCATTGCCGAAGTACTTCACCGGCTCGTAGTTGATGAGACTGTCAATCGCTCGCGTATTGGCCTTGGAGTCTATCTCGTTCTTGGCGCGCACAAAGACCATGCGCCACTCGGTGATGACCAGCGTGAAGACGACATAGACGATGAGCGTGATAAAGGTGACGACGGCATACCAGACCGAATATTTGCCGAGCAGGATGGCCGCCACCATGACGATTTCCA
>CAYUAZ010000169.1:0-4871 GCA_964442865.1 uncultured Gammaproteobacteria bacterium | reverse complement strand
CCCGGTGAACCCGCCGTGGGGCCCTGGCCGCGGACCAGGCCCAGCTGGGGCAGGCCCAGACCCATCAGCTTCAGGCTGGCGGTGGCCAGGGGCATCACGGGCTGCGGCCAGAAGACCTCGGTGACGAAGCCGCCATAGTCCCGGGCGTTCTGAACCAGGGACTGCTGGAACGTGCCGGCGTACTGGGTCGCGACGGTCGCCGCCTCGGCCAGCACCTTGGGCGGCAAGGGACCCTGGGGTCCCCGCAAGATGGTCAGGACACGCCAGGCGCCCCAGGCCGAGGTGGCCAGGTGGACGGCGATCCCCACCCACAGCAGCCGGCGCGCCGGCCACCCCCGGACCCACATCACCAGCAGGCCGAGCATCAACGTGACCGGAAAGCCCACGGCAAACACATTAATCTGCGGCGCGGCGCGGGTGACAACGCCAAAACCGATATTAACCACCAGCAACGCGGCCAGTGCCGGCAGTGCGATCAGCACCGCGCCGGAAAACATATTACTCGCCCAGCCCACCAGTTCCCGCAGACCCGCAGAGCTGACACCTTGCGTCCCGACGGGCAGGGTATGAAACGAATCGGCGAGCACTCCGATCAAAATCAGATGACCGTTCAGCGTCAAGAATAGTAAGGTCACCAACACGGTATAGAACTGACTCACGGTAGGCACCACGACCCCGGTGACCGGGTCATTGAGCGAGGCGAAGCCCAACCCCATAGTCGTGCCGATAAGCTGGCCGGCGAACACAAAGGCGGCGAACACCAGCTGCAGCGAGAACCCCATCGCCAGGCCGATCAACACCTGCTGCACGGTAATCACCACGCCGGTTGCACCGAACAGGTCCGCCGCTGGCGCAGCGGGGATGACCGGCACGATCACCACCGTCAAGGCCAGCGCCAGGCTGATGCGGACGCGCATCGGCACGCTTTGCGTACCGAGCAAAGGTGCGGCGCCCACCAGCGCCGCGATGCGGAAGAACGGCCACAGATAGGCGCTCAGGAAGGCGCTGATGTCGGCGGGATTGATAGCCATGATTCAACCGATCAACCCCGGAATCCCTTCGAACAGACGCTGCGTGTAACCCATAATGAGCTGCAACATCCACGGTCCGCCTATCACCATGGCCGCCACGGTAATCATGAGTTTGGGAATGAAACTGAGCGTCATCTCATTGATCTGGGTGGCGGCCTGAAAAATGCTGACCAGCAAACCCACGGCGAGCGCCGGCAACAACAGCACCGCCAGCAACAGCACGGTCACTTCCAGCGCCTGCTGCATAATCGTGAATACGCTGCCCGGAGTCATCCTCAACGCCCTTAATAGAAACTCGCCGCCAGACTGCCTACGACCAGCGTCCAGCCGTCCACCAGCACAAACAGCATGATCTTGAACGGCAGCGAGATGATGAGCGGCGAGAGCATCATCATGCCCATCGCCATCAGCACGCTGGCGACCACCAGATCTATAATCAGAAACGGAATAAACAGCAGAAACCCGATTTGGAACGCGGTCTTCAACTCGCTGGTCATAAAGGCGGGCATCAACAACGTGAACGGCACCTGGTCCGGCGATTCGATACTTTCCTGTCCGGATATACGACTGAACAGGGCGAGGTCGCTCTCGCGGGTCTGCGCCATCATGAATTTCCGGAACGGCTCGCTGGCCTTCTGCAACCCCTCTTGCACCGTGATCTGATCGTTCAAATAGGGCTGCACGGCATCCTGGTTCACCTTATCGAACACCGGACCCATGATGAACAGGGTCATAAACAGCGCCAGCCCAACCAGAATCTGATTGGTGGGCGTCTGCGCCGTACCCAGCGCCGTGCGCAATATCGCCAGCACGATGATGATGCGTGTGAAGGAGGTCATCATTAGCAGCGCGGCCGGCAACAGCGTCAGTGCCGTCATCAGCGCCAACACTTGCAGACTGAGCGAATACGTCTGACTGCCGTCAGCCGCAGTGGTCACCGAAAGGGCATTGAGACCTTCCTGAGCCAGTACCGAGGTCATCGGCGCCAATATCAAGCCCGCCAGCATCAGACACTTTGCCGTTGAGCTGAGAGCACATTTGGTGAGGAAATCCATCGCTCTCATAAAGACTGTCCCGTCCGTGTCGTGCGCTGTTTAAGCGCGATAGCCAGTCGTTCCGCAAAACCCAGACCGGTTTGTTTGTCCGGACCGAACACCAGCGGTTGCTCCAGGACATGCAGCGTCTGCACCCGGCCCGGCGCGACGCCCACCAATAACTGTTTCTCGCCCACCTGTATCAACACCACTCGCTCGCGCGGCCCCAGCGGCAATCCGCCGAGTATCTTCATATTGCCTTGCGCGGTAGCCTGAAAATGCGTGAAGCGCCGCAACAGCCACGCCGTTCCGCCGATCAACAGCAATATCACCAGCAGACCCAGCACCACCTGCAACAGCCCCGCAATCGCGGGCTCGGCCGCAGCGGGGAGAGTTACCGCCGCCTTATCCGCCGCACTGACGCTTTGCCAGGCGAGCGAGAACCCAGTGGCCTGCAATGTTATAGCCATCCGTTGCAATCGCCTTACTCCTACTTCAGTTTCTTGACGCGCTCGGCGGCACTCACGATATCGGTGAGCCGGATGCCGAACTTTTCGTTGACCACCACCACCTCGCCATGCGCGACCAGGCAGTTGTTGACCAGCACATCCATCGGCTCGCCCGCCAAACGGTCCAGCTCCACTACCGAACCTTGATTCAATTGCAGCAGATTGCGGATACTGATCTTGGTGTGACCGATCTCCATCGAGATGGTGACCGGAATATCCAGAATCACATCGAGATTGGCCTCGCCGTCCGCCGGCGCGACGGACTCCTTCTGGAGGTCCTGAAACTGGGCACGGGCGTAATCGTCGTTCGGCGGCGTGACGGGTGCAGCGGCCGCGGTGGTTGCTTCGGTCTCTGCCTGCTCAGCCATTGCTGCCGCCCAGTCGTGGGGCGCCGCATCGGGATTGGGCGGTTGTGGGGTGCTCATATATTTCTCCTGGGGTATTCGCGTTAATGCATGGAAGCAGGACGTTTGATCGGCTCGACGATCTTGATGGCATTCATCCCCTGAGAGACGCCGAACTGTGCGCGAAACACGGGGATGTCCTCGGACTTGACCGTCAGCAAGCCGGGCAGATCAATAGGGATCACGTCGCCGGCCTTGAGATTCATCAATTCTCGCAGCGAGATCTGGGTCTCCACCAGAGTGGTGCTCATGTCCACCAGCGCCTCTTTCATCTCTTCGCGCAGCGCGATGAGCCAGCGCTCGTCGGTGCCCACCCGATCGCTCTGTACGCCGGCGTCCAGCAGCTCGCGGATCGGTTCCAGCATCGAGTAGGGCATGGTGACATGCAGATCACCGCCGCCGCCGTCCAGCTCGATATGGAAGGTAGAGACCACCACCACCTCGTTGGGGCTCACGATATTGGCGAACTGGGGATTGACCTCGGAATTCATATATTCAAAATCCACCGGCATCACCGGCGACCATGCTTCTTTGAGGTCCTTGTAGGACTGCGTCAGAATCATCTGAATGACGCGCAGTTCCGTGGGCGTGAATTCACGGCCCTCGATCTTGGCGTGATAACGCCCATCGCCGCCAAAGAAATTATCCACCACGGTGAACACCAGCTTGGGGTCGAGGATAAACAGCGCCGTACCGCGCAGCGGCTTGATGCGGGTAAGGTTCAGGCTGGTGGGCACGAACAGGCTGTGCACATACTCGGCGAACTTGAGCATCTGCACCGCGCCCACGGAAATCTCGGCGGAGCGCCGCAGCATATTGAATAAACTGATACGGAAGTAACGCGCAAACCGTTCATTCACCATCTCCAGCGTCGGCATGCGGCCGCGCACGATGCGATCCTGACTCTGAAAGTCATAACCCTGCGCAACACCGGCGGCAATCGGCTCGGGTGCAGTCTTGACATCACCGGTAGACACGCCGTTCAGCAGCGCGTCAATTTCGTCCTGGGACAATAAATCGAGATTACCGGACATGGCTATTGCATCACAAAGCTGGTGAAATAGACGGCCTCGACACCGGGTTTGCCGGTCTGTTCCTTGAGGATCTTCTGGATCTCAGCCAGCGTCTCGGTGCGGATCTTTTCCTTGCCTTCGCGGGTGGCGAGGCTCTCCACGGTTTGACTGCTCAGCATCAGGGTGAGATTGTTGCGGATCACCGGCAGGTGCAACTTCACCGCGTCTATCGTCTCCTGATCGCGGGCCATCACCTCCATGGTGACCTGCAGATAGCGCAACTGCCCCTGATCCTGGAAGTTGACCACAAAGGGCGGATCCAGCGGGAGATACAAAGTGACCTGAGGCTCTTTTTTCTTGCCGTTCTTTTTACCCTTACCCTTGGCCTTGTCGCCTTTTTTGCTTTTAGCGGCATCCTTGCCTTCGGCGCTGTCGGCGCTCGCCATATCCTCTTCATCACCGCTATGCGCGGAGAAGGCCGGGATCAACCCGGAGAAATACACCCCCGCCGTGGCGCCGCCCAGCAGCAACACACCGGCCACGATCAAGATGATGAGCTTTAACTTGCCGCCCTTTTTCTTGGCTGGCGCCTCTTTTTCGGTATCTAACTCGACATCATCATCAATCGGCATTGCTTGCTCTCCGGCGAATGGCTTTACAGGTTCTTATTAGCCAGTTAGCAAGAGCTATGCCACCGCGATGAGCTATATTTAATCGTTGTTTTTCAATGCTATAAAATGTTGCTCGTGACAATGGTCAAGAACATGACGAAAACTGAGGGAGAGGTAAAGAGGGAGGGTGGCGGAAATATGACAGCTAACTACAGGGGCTAGGGGCTAGGAGTTAGAGACTAGGGGTGAGGGGTGAGGGGTGAGGGGTG
>CAYUAZ010000168.1:0-4873 GCA_964442865.1 uncultured Gammaproteobacteria bacterium | reverse complement strand
CCTTGCCGGTGCGGCAGGTCAGCCTGCCGGGCGCGCAGAAGCCCGCCAAAGCCCTGCCAGCCTTAGCCCTGGATCCCGCCACGGGTATACCGCTGGCCCCGTTGCTCGACACGCTGCGCGAATTTCCCGGGCTGCCGCATCGCAGCCCGCGGGTGGCGGAACAGGACGGCGTGCGCTGGGTGAACGACTCCAAGGGCACCAACGTGGGCGCGACCAGCGCCGCGCTGCAAGGTCTGGCGGCGCTGCTCGGCAGCGGGCGTATCGTGCTGATCGCCGGCGGCGAGGGCAAAGACGCCGATTTTACAACGCTGCGTGCGCCGGTCTACGCACACGCCCGCGCCGTGGTGCTGATCGGCCGCGACGCAGCGCTGATCGAATCCGCACTGAAGGACTGCACGTTCATCAGCCACGCCACCGATATGAAGGACGCGGTGCGGCAGGCCGCACGTCTCGCCGAGCCGGGCGACGCGGTGCTGCTGTCACCGGCCTGCGCCAGCTTTGACATGTACAGCGGCTACGTCGAACGCGGGCAGGTGTTTATGGACGAAGTGGCGGCTTATCTGAAATCCGGGAGGCATGATTAGTATGCGTGGACGCGCCGCCATCCCCAACGACCAGCTCCCCAAGCCCGATTACGCGCTGCTCGGTGCGGCCACCCTGTTGCTGGGCTTGGGGCTGGTGATGGTGATGTCCACCACTATCACGGCGGCCGACCGGCAATTAGGTCAACCTCTTTACTATCTGTTGCGTCAGGCCGCCTATCTCGGCGTGGGACTGGTGATCGCATTCGCCGTTGCCTCCGTGCGTTTGGTGCATTGGGAAAGATTGGGGCCGGTGTTGCTGATGACGGGGGTGGCGTTGCTGATTCTGGTGCTCATCCCCGGCATCGGCAAAGAAGTAAACGGCAGTCACCGCTGGCTCGCATTTGGCCCGGTCAGACTGCAACCCTCGGAGCTGGTCAAGCTGGCCGTGGTGGTGTACCTCGCCGGTTATTTGGTGCGGCGCGGCGAGCAGGTGCGCACCACGATTCCCGGCTTTCTTGTTCCGGTGGGGCTGATCGCGTTCATCGCCGCGCTGTTGATAAGAGAGCCCGACTTCGGCGCCGTCATGGTGATCGTGGCGACCGCGCTCGGTCTGATGTTTCTCGGCGGGGTGCGGTTGTGGCTGTTTGGGTTGCTGGTCACCCTCGCCGGTGCCGCGCTCGGTGTGCTGGCGTTCGCCGCGCCGTATCGCATGGAACGCCTGACCGCCTTTTTGAATCCCTGGGCCGACCCATTCAACAGCGGTTTTCAACTTACACAGGCGCTGATTGCCTTCGGGCGCGGCGAGTGGTGGGGCGCAGGTCTCGGCGCCAGCATCCAGAAATTATTTTATCTCCCCGAGGCGCACACCGATTTTCTGTTCGCGGTGCTGGCCGAGGAGTTGGGGCTGGTGGGGGCGATGGCCGTGATTCTGCTATTCGTGGTGCTGGTGTGGCGCGCCTTTGCGCTGGGACGCCGTGCCGAACTCGCCGGGCATCGCTTCGCCGCCTATCTCGCCTATGGTTTGGGCTTGTGGGTTGCGCTGCAGTCGTTCATCAACATCGGCGTTAACATGGGGCTGCTGCCCACCAAGGGGCTCACCCTGCCGCTGCTGAGTTACGGCGGCAGCAGCTTGGTAGTGAGCTGCATCGCGCTGGCCTTGCTGTGGCGCATAGACTACGAGTTGCGCGAAGCGCCACGGCTGCGCACGCGCTGGGCGCCGGAGGCGCGCGCAGTATGACGATGCGCGTACTCATCATGGCGGGCGGCACCGGCGGACACGTGTTCCCGGCACTGGCCGTGGCCGAAGAATTAAAAAAACAAGGCCACGAGGTGCTGTGGCTCGGCACGCACGCGGGGTTGGAGGCCAGGGTAATTCCGCCCACCGGCATTCCGCTCGCCTTTATCTCTATCAGCGGCCTGCGCGGCAAGGGCTGGTGGAGCTGGTTGCTGGCGCCTTATAAATTGGGCATCGCCTTTTTGCAAAGCCTCACCCTGTTGATAAAACTCAAGCCCAGCGTGGTGTTGGGTATGGGCGGCTTCGTCAGCGGGCCGGGCGGATTCAGCGCCTGGCTACTGGACAAGGCGCTCGTCATCCACGAACAAAACGCGGTCGCGGGCCTCACCAACCGCTGGCTCGCCCCGCTGGCCGACAAAGTGCTGGAGGCCTTTCCCGGCAGCCTGGCAAAAAAATACCAGCCTGTGCATACAGGCAACCCGGTGCGCGCCGCCATCACACAGGTGCTTGATCCCGAGCAGCGCCTGGCCGGACGCAGCGGCGCGTTGCGACTGCTGGTGCTGGGCGGCAGCCTGGGCGCCCAGGTGTTGAATGAAACACTGCCCTTGGCCTTGCAACAGGTGCGCGCGCACTGCGCCGTCGAGGTCTGGCATCAAGCCGGCGCCAGGCACCTTGAGGATGCGCAAGGCCGCTATGCCGCGGCGGGTATCACGGCGCGCATCACTCCCTTCATCGAAGATATGGCCGAGGCCTACGCCTGGGCGGATCTCGTGGTGTGCCGGGCGGGCGCCCTGACCGTGGCCGAACTCACTTGCGCGGGGCTTGCCTCTATATTAGTCCCGTATCCGTTCGCCGCCGACGATCATCAAACCGCCAACGCGCGTTATCTGCAACAGCACGGTGCGGCGTGTCTGCTGCCGCAGGATAAACTTACGCCCGCCTCACTCGCCGAGTTGCTCAAGACCTTGGGTAACGCGCGGCAACGCCTGCTGGAAATGGCGCAGGCCGCACGCCGCATGGCCCGACCCGAGGCCGCAGCGCGAGTGGCGGAACGCTGCATGGAGGCGAGTCATGCCTGAACATCGTCTGCGCATGGGCCACACCCAACACATCCACTTCGTCGGCATCGGCGGCGCCGGCATGAGCGGCATCGCCGAGGTGTTGATCAATTTGGATTACACCGTGTCCGGCTCCGACATCCATGACAACGCCGTGACTCGCCGCCTCGCCGGGTTGGGCGCGCGCGTCGCCATCGGCCATGACGCGCGTCACATCGCCGACGCGGACGTGGTGGTCGTGTCCACGGCCGTCGGCGATGACAATCCGGAGGTGAGCGCCGCGCGCGGCCGTCGTATCCCGGTGATACCGCGCGCCGAGATGCTGGCCGAACTGATGCGTTTCCGTTACGGCATCGCCGTCGCCGGCACCCACGGCAAGACGACCACGACGAGCCTCATTGCCAGCCTGCTTGCCGAGGGCGGGCTCGATCCCACCTTCGTGATCGGCGGACGCTTGAACAGCGCGGGGACGCACGCGCGCCTGGGCGCGGGGCAGTATCTGGTGGCCGAGGCCGACGAGAGCGACGCCTCGTTCCTGTACCTCCAGCCGATGGTCGCAGTGGTCACCAACATAGACGCCGATCACCTGGAGACCTATGGCGGTGATTTCAATAAACTACGCCAGACCTTTGTCGAATTTCTTCATCACCTGCCCTTTTACGGCCTCGCGGTGCTGTGCCTGGACGACCCCGTGGTGCGCGAGATATTGCCGCAGGTGACACGGCCGGTGCTGACCTACGGCTTGAGCGACGATGCCGACGTGCGCGCGAGCGACATACGGCAAGACCAGGCTTGCACGCACTTCTCGGTGAGCCGCCCTGCGATGGATGATTTGCTCGTCACGCTCAACATGCCGGGTCACCACAATGTATTGAACGCCCTGGCCGCCATCAGCGTCGCGCAGCAACTCGGCGTGGCCGACGCCGCGATTCAAAAAGGTCTCGTTAACTTCCAGGGCATCGGCCGGCGCTTTCAGGTGTACGGCGAGATCATTACGGCGGCGGGCGAGGTCATGCTGATAGACGACTACGGCCATCACCCGCGCGAGATCGCCGCGACCCTGCAGGCGATCCGCGCCGGCTGGCCGGAACGCCGCCTGGTGGTGGCCTTCCAGCCGCATCGCTACACCCGCACCCGCGACCTGTTCGATGACTTCGCCCGTATTCTCTCTGAGGTGGACGTGCTGGTGCTGTGCGAGGTATACGCCGCCGGCGAGACGCCCATCGCGGGGGCCGACGGCCGCGCCCTGGCCCGCGCCATCCGCGCGCGCGGCAAAAACGAACCGGTGCTGGTAGAACACGCGGCTGACTTGCCCGAAATCCTGCCCGGCCTGCTGCGTGAAGACGACATCTTGCTCACCTTGGGCGCCGGCGACATCGGCGCGCTGGCGGCGAAGTTGCCACAAAAACTGGCGGCGCAGAACGGCAACATCAGTCCGTTCGGTAAGCGCGGCACGAAACAGGGCAACGGGGTATGAATGCAGTACGTGAAACTTCAGAAGATGTGGAAGCGGCGACGCTTGTGTTGCGCGGGACCTTACGCGAGAACGAACCCATGGCACGTCACACCAGTTGGCGTGTGGGCGGTCCTGCGCAACACTTTTTTCAGCCCGCCGACAGGGATGATCTCATCGTGTTTCTAAGACAACTGCCGGAGACCGAGCCGGTGACGTGGTTGGGACTGGGCAGCAATCTATTGGTGCGCGACGGCGGCATCCGCGGTACGGTAATCGCGGTGAGCGGCCTGCTCAATCGTCTGGAACAGACCGGCCCGCTCACGCTGCGCGCCGAGGCGGGCGTCGCCTGCGCCAAGGTCGCGCGCTATAGCGCCCGTCTGGCGTTAAGCGGTGCGGAATTTCTGGCCGGTGTTCCCGGCACACTGGGCGGCGCGCTGGCCATGAACGCGGGCGCTTTCGGCGGCGAGACCTGGCCGATCGTGAAGGAAGTCGAGACCATAGACAAGAAGGGCGTGATCCATAACCGCACTCCACAGGATTTCGAGATTGGGTACCGGCATGTGGCCTTGAGAGACGAGGGGCTAGGGGAAGAGTGGTTCGT
>CAYUAZ010000167.1:0-4878 GCA_964442865.1 uncultured Gammaproteobacteria bacterium | reverse complement strand
CGCCGGCCATGGCGTTGGCGGTCATGGCGATGATCGGTATGTGGCCGCCGCTCTGCGCCTCCAAGGCGCGAATCGCACCGGTGGCCTCATAGCCGTCCATCTCCGGCATCTGGCAATCCATCAGGATCAGGTCGTAGCGGTTGGACTGCAAGGCTGCGAGCGCCTCATGCCCGTTGTTGGCCGTGTGCGCGGTAAACCCCAGTTTTTTCAACTGCATCATGGCCAGCTTCTGGTTCACCGGATTGTCTTCCACCAGCAGTAAGCAGCCTGCTTGCTCCACCGGACGCGCCACGGGCGGAGGAGACGCAGACTGCGCTGTATAGGGGGGTTGCGCCGTGCTTGAATCGCACAGTTCCGCGAGACAATCGAACAATTGCGACTGCTTCAAGGGCTTGGTCAGAAAGCCCGAGTAGCCCGCCCGCAGGGCCAGTTCACGATGCTCGCGCACATCGAAGGCCGTCAGCATGATGAGCTTGGTGGCGCTGAGGGCTGCGTCGAAATAAATCGCGCGCGCCAGTTGATAGCCGTCCATGCCGGGCATGACCCGGTCTACGATGGCGACATGATAGGGGTCGCGGCTTGCCGCCGCGATCCGCAACAGACTCAGCGCCTGCTCACCGGATTCCGCGCGGTCGTTATGCAATCCCCATGACTTCAAGTACTGATGCACTACCTCGCCTTGCACCGAGCTGTCATCCACCACCAGCACCCGTAAGGCGCCGATCCCCTCCACAGCGGCGCGATGGTCGCGGTGCTCGCCTTCATGCTTAATCGGGCTGGGCTGTTCCGAGCCGTGCATGAAGGGCAGAGTGAGCCAGAAGGTCGTGCCCTTGCCCGGCTCACTCTCTATGCCGATCTCGCCGCCCATCATGGCGATTAGATTCTTACTGATGGAAAGACCGAGACCTGTGCCGCCGTATTTGCGCGTCATTGTCCCATCGGCCTGGGTGAACGGTTGAAACAGCTTATTCCTGATCTGTTCGGTAATACCGATACCGGTGTCCGTCACCGAGAGGCGCACCGTGGTGTGCTCGTCGTCGCCCAGCTCCAGCATGGCGCGCACCACCACACCGCCCTGCTCGGTGAACTTGATGGCGTTGCCGATCAAATTCATCAACACCTGACGCACCCGCCCCGGATCGCCTTTGAGCACGGGGACAATCTCCGGCGCCACGTAGGACATCAATGACAGTCGCTTCTGACGCGCCGCCGGGGTAAAGGCCTCCAGCACCGATTCCACCACCTCCACCAAACGGAAGTCGGTGCGTTCAAACGTCATCTTGCCGGCCTCGATCTTGGAGAGATCGAGGATATCGTTGATGATGAACAACAGACCCTCACCCGATTGCCTGATGGTCTTGAGGCAGTCGCTTTGTTCCCCTGTTAGAGGAGTGTCCTGCATTAGCTCCGCCATGCCGAGGATGGCATTCATGGGGGTGCGGATTTCGTGGCTCATGTTGGCGAGAAACTCCGATTTGAGCCGCAGCGCCGCCAACGCCTGGTCGCGCGCACCCGTCAATTCATGCTCGGCCTGCTTGCGCGCCGTGATGTCGGTGCGGATGGCGACGTATTGATAGGGCCGCCCTTGCGCGTCCATGTAGGGAATCACGGTGGTGTCGGTCCAATAATAACCGCCGTTCTTCTTGCGGTTCTTCATCTCACCGTGCCACACCGTGCCCGACTGGACAGTCTCCCATATTTTGTCAAAGAAACTTTTCGGGTGACAACCGCGATTGAGTATGTGCGGGAACTGGCCGATCAATTCTTCGGGCTGAAACTGGCTGATCTCGCAGAATTTTTCGTTGACATGGGTAATCCGCCCGGCGGCGTCGGCGATGCCCGCGATGCAGTGCTCATCTAACGCAAGCTTCATGGTTTGCAGCTCTTTGATGATCCTGTTGTTCTCCTCCAGGCGAATGCGGAACTGCTCGTTGCTGACCATGAAGTCATCGCGGCGCACGGCGATTTCGCACACCCTGCGCAACTGTTCCGACTCAAACGGTTTGGCGATGAAGTCGGTCGCGCCCGCCAGCATCGCGACCTCCGATTGATCGAGAGTGGCGTTGGCGGTCATGATGACCACCGCCTGCTGCGGCGACTCGGCCAGTATGGCGTGCAGCACCTCCACCCCCGACAGCCCCGGCAGCATGACATCGAGCAACACCAGCTGGTGACGCCGCGCCCGCCACGCTCCCAGCCCGGCCTTGCCGTCGGCGGCGGTCTCGACCGCGAAGCGCCGTTGCAGCATTCTGCGCGCCAGATTGGCGGTGTCCGGGTCGTCCTCAACGATCAACAGACCCGGTTTCACCAGACCCTGATCCCGGCCGTTCAGGCAGTCGTGCAACGCCTCCAGCACGGCCGCGTAGCTATGTTGCTGCAGCAGCGGGACAAAACGGTTGATGCCGTATTCGCGCGCCGTGACCTCGGCGATACGGTCGGTATAAGTGGCGGAGACCACAATAATCGGTATCTCACTGCCGCAACGAAACATCCCGGAGCGCACCATGCGCGCCAGCCGCCAGCCGTCCAGATCGGGCATGTGGATGTCGGTAATCATGACCTCCACCGGGTGCTGGGCGAGCTGCCGGATAGCTTCCCGGCCGTCGCCCGCCGTGAGGATGTGATCAAAACCCTCCTGCTGCAGCGCCCGTTTCAGCAACAACAGAGTGGCTTCGTGGTCATTGACCAGCAGCAGGCAAGGTTTGCCAGGGGTAGTCGCGTCAGACATGCAGTGTTCTCGTTAGGTAATGTGAATTCGAATCGTTTTGAGATCTTGGATAATGGATAATGCGCTCCAAACGAGAATGCAATTTGAGTGCCAGACATCCCAGGCCATGGTCCGGCCAGAACTTAATATGGCATAAATATTGCCTTTCTCAGCTAAATAATAACTCAACATCTCTTCCCTTCATGACCCACATCCGACTATAAAGCCATGCGCCACGCACTGTTCTCCGTGTTGCTGTGGTGCTTAGCACCGGCTCCGCTGGCATCCGCCGAACCCGCTGCTATCGCCGTGGTCTATCCCAACCTTCCAGAGCCTTACCACGCCGTTTTTGCCGATATCGTAAGCGGAATCCAGTCCGGGGCCACGCTGGAGGTGAAGGAGTACCTCCTCAGCAGCGACGGTCATGCCGATGCGCTGCCGGAATGGCTGGCCAAGGGAAACTACGGCGCGCTGATCGTCCTCGGCCAACGGACCCTGGAAACGGTACAGGTGTTGGGGCTCAAGATCCCGATCATAGCCGGTGCAGTTAAAATCGCGCCCGAACAAAATCCTGCTGTCACGGCCATCAGTTTGGCGGCGGCGCCGGACCGTGTGTTCGACCTGATACGCACCTACACGCCGCAGATCAAACGGGTGCATGTGGTCTACGACCCCGTGCGCCAGGGTTGGCTGATCGCCTTGGCGAAACAGGCTGCCGCCGAACGCGGCCTCACGCTGGTGGCTCATAAGGCGCCAGACCTGCGCAGCACGGCGCAGCGCTATAGCGAGCTGTTCAACTCTAACCCCGGACCCGGCAACGCCCTATGGCTCCCCGGCGAGGACAATGTCGGACTGCAGGCTCTCCTGGCCGAGGTTTTGGAGCAGGTGTGGCGGCGCGGTTGGCCGGGCTTTTCGAGCAATCCGGGACTGGTAAAGCGCGGTATGTTGTTCGCCCTGTACCCCAATAACCACGCCATGGGAGTCAGTCTGGCGAAACTGGCTGCCCAACGGATCGCGGATGCCAAAGCAACGGCGGCGGTGTTCCCGGTGACGGATTTGCTGACCGCCGTCAATCTGCGTACCGCCGATCACCTCAACCTTCAGTTCAGCGACGAGCAACGACAGGGCTTCACGCTCGTCTTCCCGGAGCCTTAGCCATGCGCCTGCTGCGACGTCTCATCCCCGCCAATTCAACACTTGGCAGACAGCTCACCGTCAACCTGACGTTGGGCATTGTCATCATTGCCTTCGGCGCCTCACTCTCCACCGCCTGGCTGTTCAGCCAGCGGATGCAGAATGATTACCTGAAACGGGGCATGCATATCACCGACAGCCTCGCCGATCAGAGTGTGCTGTCCCTGCTGACCCGCTCCGCCGAAAACGGCAAAAACGCCCTGAACACCACCCTCGGCTTTCCTGATGTCATCTATGCCGCCCTGTACAGTACCGAAAACGGCAAGACCCGCTTGCTGAGCGAGCTGGGTATGGGTGATAAATGGTTGCCTTCGCCGGCGGCGTCAAAGGCAGTCAACGAATCCGCCGCCCTGGCTCACGAAACAGCGTCCCTTTGGCAATTTCTGGCGCCGGTATACTCCAACACCCAAACGGATGCAGAGGATAGCTCGCCGTTCAGCACCCCAGCCGACAAGATCGAGTTGCTGGGCTTTGTGCAGGTCACCCTGAGCAAGCAATCGTTGCAAAATACCCAACGTGAACTGTTTGTGCAAAACATCAGCGCATCATTGCTGTTTTCAGTGGTGTTGTATGCGCTGTTGCGACTCATCATCGCCAAGGTGACCCGGCCGCTCAACAAACTTGCAACCACCATGGACACCGCGGAGCTGGGCGAAGATAAAATACGCGCGGAGATTGACGGCCCGCTGGAGGTACGCAACATGGCGCATGCCTTCAACAACATGATGATGATATTGGAACTGCGCGACAGTACCTTGCGCCTGCAAAAGGATACCCTGGAGTCGCAAGTCGCCGAACGCACCCAGGAACTGGTGCAGGCCCGCGACCAGGCCCTGGAGGCGAGCCGGCTCAAATCGGAATTTCCCGCCCCCGTTAGCCACCAACTGCCCACCCCCACGAAAGCCCTGAACCGCTACCCCCACCCCCCCAACGAAGATTTGGAAAAAACCCGGCAAACACGCCAAATTGGCCCGCTT
>CAYUAZ010000166.1:0-4888 GCA_964442865.1 uncultured Gammaproteobacteria bacterium | reverse complement strand
AGCCAACAAGCGCAGCGTCCGCCAGGCAACGGGGTACGCCGAAGGCCGCCAGGTGAAAAACAGCCGTCGCGCCCGCGCCATGGGCAAGAGCAGCCGGTATGGGCGCAAAGCGCAGGAGGATGCGTGGCAAAGCGCCGAGGTGGACGCCTTGTACCGTCTCGCCGCCGCCGGCGTGCGCGTGCCGCAGCCCTATGACTTCCTGGAGGGCGTGCTGCTGATGGAGCTGGTGACCGACGACGACGGCAACGCCGCACCGAGACTCAACGATCTGGCGCTCACGGCAGAGCAGGCCCGCGAGTATCACCGCACACTGATTAGACAGGTCGTGCGCATGCTCTGCGCCGGGATCGTCCACGGCGACTTGTCCGAATATAACGTGCTGGTCGGCAGCGAAGGGCCCGTCATCATAGACTTGCCCCAAGCCGTAGACGCCGCGAGCAACAACAACGCCGCCAGTATGCTCGAGCGGGATGTCGCCCGCCTGGCCGCCTACTTCGGCCGTTTCGCCCCCGAGATCCTGACCACCGATTACGGCAAGGAGATATGGTCGCTCTACCAGAGCGGCAAGCTACACCCGGAGATCGAGCTGACCGGGCGCTTTGCGCGCAGCGAGAAGCCAGCCGATGTGGGCAGTGTCATGCGGCAAGTGGACGAGGCGCGCAAGGAAGAAGAAGCGCGGCAACGGTACCGGCAGCAAATGGAGCAATAACGCCGGGCGGGACGCAAAAAATCCAGATTTGGAAAACCGTTACAACAATTTCTCCACATTCTCAGGCGGCCGACACAACACGGCCTTATCGCCACGCACCACAATCGGCCGTTGAATAAGATCGGGATTCTCCACCATGATTTGCATTAGCTCAACATCGGCGATATTCCTCTCCATCAACCCCAAACTGCGCGCCAACGGTTCATCACTACGCAACACCTCACGCGCAGATAAGCCTAGCTTACTAAGTAATTCACGCAACTGCTCGACAGTCAGGGGTTGCTCGTAATAATCAATCGCCTCGAACGCCGTCCCGCTTTTCTTTACTATGGCAAGTGTTGCTATGCATTTGCTGCACGTAGGCTTCTGATAAACAATGATCTTATCGCTCATGTTTTCTCTCACTCATTCGGGCGAGTCCATTTATTGCATGCGAGCCGGTTCAGTCCGCAAATTTCAAAATCTGTTTTAACAGGCCTGGGAAACGCGCGTTAATGTCGTCGAGGCGCAAGGCGTTGCGGTTTTCCACGCCTATCTTGCTGGTGCGGACTAGGCCGGCCTCACGCAATATACGGAAATGGTGAGACAGTGTGGACTTTGCCATATCCGGACAGGGGGCGGCCTCAGAGCAGGACATGCAATTATTCTTTTTGAGCAGGCTGCGGACGATGCGCAGGCGCATCGGGTCAGCCAGTGCGCCGAGCAGGCCTTCGAGGGTTATGTCTTCTGTGGCTGGATGCACAAATTGAACCATGGGAAGAACTATACAGCATCCCTTGACATGGTTCAATAGTTCAATTATATTGAACAAGTGAACTATTGGCGTAACGGTTCGTCTTCAATCAACTTGAACAACACTCAAATGGAGAGAAATATGAGCAAGAAACTCGAGGGTAAGGTCGCGCTGGTAACCGGCGCATCCAAAGGCATCGGTGCGGCAATTGCACTGCGTCTGGCTGACGAAGGCGCTGCGGTCGCGGTCAATTACAGTTCCAGCAGGGAAGGCGCGGATCGTGTCGTGGCGGAGATTACCCGCAAGGGTGGCAAGGCCGTAGCCGTGCATGGCAATCTTGCCAAGCCGGAAGACATCAAAGGTGTGGTTGATGCAAGCAAAAAGGCATTGGGTGCGATTGATATTCTCGTGAATAACGCGGGCATCTATGAATTCGCCCCGCTTGATGGCATTACCCCAGAGCACTTTCACAAGCAGTTCAATCTGAATGTGCTGGGCTTGTTGCTGACGACACAGGAAGCCGTGCGCGCGTTCAGTGATAAAGGCGGCAGTATCGTGAACATCAGTTCCGGCGTTTCCACCATTACCCCGCCCAACAGCGCAGTGTATACCGCGACCAAGGCCGCGGTGGACGCGATCACGATGGTGCTGTCCAAGGAATTGGCGGCGCGCAAGATCCGCGTCAACGCGGTTAATCCCGGCATGATTAAAACCGAAGGTGTGGTGGCCGCAGGTTTTGCCGAAGGCGATATGCGCAATTGGATCGAATCGGTTACGCCGATGGCGCGTATCGGTACGGTGGATGAAGTTGCGTCGGTGGTGGCCTTCCTCGTTTCCAATGATGCGGCCTATGTCACAGGCGAAACGCTGCATATCACGGGCGGTTTAAAGTAAGACACTACCCTGTTCGCCCTATTAAACGGCTCTCGGAATTGACACCACAGAGCAAAAGGCAGCAGTTTCAGGCCATCGGGCTGGGCAGTTATTTGCAGGTGATCCCGAATGAATTGACGGACACGGAAAAAGGTCTTCTGGAAAAGTATGGCCAACAGTCAAAGTAGATGGATGGACGGCCTCGCAAGACCGGAAAGCGACGGCGAATGGCTAAGGAATCTCAGATTTATTCAGAGATTCCTGCGGTATATGGATGTACCGCCATTTTTCAAACACGTACGTGTTTGAAAAATGGAGAAAAGCAAAAATCACATTTTTGCTTTTCGTCTCTGAAAATTCCATGGGCGAGCAGCGAAGCTGCAAGCGGGTTTGCCATGGATGGCAAACCCTGGACATCCCAGCGTAGCGGGACTGCGTAGCGCCAGGATGGAATTATTCAGAGGTTCCCTAAATAATTATGCCGTTTCGAAAGCCAAGCTCATCGACTTAACGATTGCACAGAGACGTTTGTCCCGGGTCCAGAGCCGCGCGGTTCCCGCCAGGGAAACTGCCGACAGGAGATGTGCATCGACATAACCGATGCCCCTACCCATCAAGCCATGCCTTTCGATGAAAAACAGCACCTCCTCATTGGTAGCGATAGGGACAGCGGGCATATCCTGCAACAGTGACAAAACCGCTTCGCGGTTGTTCAGATTGCCACAGGCCAGTTCGCCGACGATGAAGGGGTGCGCCATCACCTGGCCGGTGTTCAGCAGCTCCACCAGTGCCAACTCACCGGCGCGCAGGTGGTCAATCCAGACAGAACTATCGACCAGGATCATGCCGGATCAGTTTGGCGACGGGGAACAGGTTGTAACTGCGGCTGAGTGCCGCCCAACTGCGCCAAGCGCCGAGCACTCTCCCGCTCAATCAAGGCCTTAAGCCCCTCCCGGACCAGCGCCGTCCTTTCCTTTAGGCCACTCACCTGTTGCGCTTTAGCGAGAAGCTCGTCTTCAATGTTCAGTGTCGTTCTCATAGATAGTACCTCAACAATAGAGTGTGATGCCTGAATTAGGCATCATTTGATGATTAATAGCATGATTATGTATCGGATGGCAAGATGCGCTCATTGATCCCCCCACGACAACGCTGGAGCCCATCGATCTGAAAAGTACATTTATCCCCTTTTCAGGGCGCCGTCCGCTGTATAAATCCAATGGTAGACCCCTCTACTGCAATTATGCCGCAGGATATATATCCATCAGCGCAAATTCCCGGCCCCGGCTTTCTGGTTATTTCAGAAGAGGATGATCTTTCGGCAGTTGCTTGGAGTACCAGATGGCAAGTTTGTGCTTTAGGGATGACTGCGAGACCTGATCTTCCGGCAAAGGTTGAATGACTTTATCGTGGACCAGCAGTCTGTAGATAAACAGGATTTTCTCACTGGCCGAATCCGTCTGCTCAAACACGACGGCGCCCCGATCTTCACCATACTTCATGCCAGCGAGAATCGCGGCTTTAACCAATTCCGCTTCATGTTTTAATTGCTTCATGGCGACCTCGGTTATTTATATGCAGGATTCAATGGTGTCTGGCCCTATAGACTACCTTAAAATATCAAGATACAAGACGCGACCCCTCTGTTCCGCGACCCCTCTGTTCCGCTCTGCAAGACGCGACCCCTCTGTTCCTCTGTTCCAAATATCAAGATACAAGACGCGACCCCTCTGTTCTCGACCCCTCTGTTCTCCAAGACGCGACCCCTCTGTTCTCGCTAGCCCGATGAGCTGTTTGTGTTGTTATTCATTGGACTGTTTTGCTGGTGTTATGCCCGCCAGCGACGGTACCACCCATGCCTGCAACGGAGCATGTGTGAGCGGTAGCTATTGGCGATAGACGTAGTCAGCTCCTGGCCGGCTGCTGCCGGTCGCGCCAGTCCAGAATAAAGAGGCCAGACCAAATGTTTCTCGATAGCGCGGACTTGGATGACAAGCCCGGTTCCCCGCAGGTACAACTGAATTGGGCGGTTTTCGCTTTCAATATGCATACTTAGGGAGTTCCAGCATGTCCAAGAAGCATCCCGTGATGCGGTGACGGGTTCGTCCGGCGCCGGCACAACGACCGTCAAGCGCGCGTTTGAGCACATCTTCCTGCGCGAAAAGATCAACGCCGCCGTGGTCGAGGGCGACAGCTTTCACAGCCTGTCACGCGTTGAGTTCAAGGAAGCCGTCAAAAAGGCTGAGGCCGAAGGTAATCGTCACTTCCAAGAAACTCCAGGGTCACAGAAACTCCAGGGTCAAGTCTTGCATTGCAGAAACTCCAGGGTCAAGTCTTGCATTGCAACATTCACGGCGCTCAGCCTGCGCCCCACCCAAGCAGTGCCACGATGATGCTGGTCGGGTATTACGCTTATTTCTTCTACTTGTTGTGGCAACACGTTGTTTCTTTGTTTCAAGAGTTGGTTTCCTGCTGCCCAATCCGTGCGTAAAGTTCAGGCGGCCTTGCGGCCTACTTTGACTTCGAGTTGCAAGTTATCTTCTTCTTGCAGCACTTTGAGTACGGCAAAGATG
>CAYUAZ010000165.1:0-4932 GCA_964442865.1 uncultured Gammaproteobacteria bacterium | reverse complement strand
CTGCTGTTCGTGGCGCTGGCGCTGTACGGAGAGCGGCACTGGCGCGGCCAGTCGCGCTATTACGCGGGCGGCAAACCGGTGCAGGGTCACCGTCACCGGTTAACGGGGCTGCGCGCTGCTGCGGCGTGCGGCTGCGCGCTGTCAGTCCTGACGCTGGCCTTTTTCATCCCGGTCGGACAGCTCCTGTTCTGGCTGGTGAGCGCGGGGATGGAGGATCTGGATGCGGGCTATATCGCCTTTGTCGGCCACACGGTGAGTCTCGGCCTGCTGGCCGCGTTGTTCACCGTCGCGGCAGCCTTACTGCTGGCCTATGTGCGCAAACAATGGCCGGGCCGACTGATGCGGGCAGTCACGCGGCTGGCGACGCTGGGTTACGCCTTGCCGGGCGCGGTGCTGGCGGTGGGCATCATGCTGGCCTGCACCCGGCTGGACCGGCAGGTGGATGCATTGATGGGGACGCTGTTCGGCGTTTCCACCGGCTTGCTGTTGAGCAGCAGTGTGGCGGCCCTGTTGTTTGCCTACCTGGTGCGTTTTCTGGCGGTCGCGCACGGCCCGGTGGGGAGCGCCCTGGACCGGATCAAGCCGTCCTTGCAACAGGCGGCGCGCAGCCTGGGCGCGAGCCATAGGGAACTGCTGTGGCGGGTCTACCTGCCGATCCTGCGCCCCGGGCTGTTGAGCGCGGCCCTGCTGGTGTTTGTAGAGGTCATGAAGGAACTGCCCGCCACCCTGCTGTTGCGCCCGTTCGATTGGGATACGCTCGCCGTCCGCATCTTCGAGCTGACCTCGGAGGGCGAATGGCAGCGCGCGGCATTGCCGGCCTTGACCTTGGTGCTGGTGGGATTGTTGCCGGTCATCTTGTTGGTCAGGCGCTCGGAACGTTGAGGTTTGGATTTAAACACCCAACGCAAAGACGCTAAGACGCAAAGAAATACCCTTATTTCTATATTTCTATAGTATTTTTTTTGGCGTCTTTGCGCCTTGGCGTTAGATTTTTATAGTTTGCCCACTGGCCCCCATACAGGTGGCATAGTATAGTAGGTCATCAACCACGCCCTGTGGGAGAGGCCCCGTGAAGCTCAGCTGGGCGCCGAAGGCGCAAACCGCCCGGAAACGCTCAGGCAAAAGGACTACAGGGCGGCAGTACATTCTGGAGAGATTTGACCGCGCGTACCGCTGGGCGTGTGGTATCAGACACCGAAGGGGATAAAACTCTCAGGTAACAGGACAGAGGGGCGATACGTGTGCGAGCAATCGTACACGCATCGCCCTTTTTTATTGGAAGGACATATGGGACATATCACGCCACTCTATAACGAACACCTCGCCGCCGCCGCAAAGATCGTGGATTTCGCCGGCTGGGACATGCCCATCCATTACGGCTCGCAGCTTGAAGAGCATCACCAGGTGCGGCGCGACGCGGGCATGTTCGATGTCTCGCACATGACCATCGTGGACCTGCGCGGCGCCGGGGTGCGCGCCTTTCTGCACCGGCTGATCGCCAATAATGTGGACAAACTCAAGCCGCAGCAGGCGCTCTACACGTGCATGTTGAACGAGCAGGGCGGGGTGATTGACGATCTCATCGTCTACTTCATGCGCGAAGACTGGTTTTGCATCGTGGTCAACGCGGCAACGCGCGCAAAGGATTTGGCCTGGATCAAGCAGCAGGTGGTCTCGTTCGAGGTCACGGTTACCGAGCGTCCGGAGCTCGCCATGATCGCCGTGCAAGGACCCAAGGCGCGCGAGCGTGTCTATGAAGTTCTGGATGCTGCGTTGCGCGAACAGGCCGCACAACTCAAACCGTTTTATGCCGCCTATAACGGCGATATTTTTATCGGTCGCACTGGCTACACCGGCGAGGATGGTTTCGAAATTTTGCTGCCGGGCAAGGACGCCGCCGCGCTGTGGCGGGCGCTGCTGGGGGAAGGCGTGCAGCCCGCTGGTTTGGGCGCACGCGACACCTTGCGATTAGAGGCGGGCATGAACCTATACGGATCAGACATGGATGAAACCATTACGCCATTAGAGTGCGGCCTGGAGTGGACGGTCGCCTGGGAACCCGCGACGCGCGATTTTATCGGACGTGCGGCGCTCGAACAGCAAAAAAGCGTTGGCGTGAAACGCAAGCTGGTAGGATTGGTGTTGAACGACAAGGGTGTGCTGCGTAACCATCTCAAGGTGCGGGTAGAGGGAATCGGCGCAGGCGAAATTACCAGCGGCGGTTATTCGCCGACCCTGGGCAAGGCGATTGCGCTGGCGCGGGTGCCCGCCGCGACCGGTGCGAGCTGTGAAGTGGATATGCGCGGCAGGTGGGTTGCCGCGACCATAGTGAAACCGCCATTCGTAAGAAATGGGCGAGCGGTTGTTGTCCTGCAAGACTAAGGAGGTGAAACAATGAGCAACATCCCCAACACTCTCAAATACACCAAGACCCACGAGTGGGTGCAGTCAAATAAGGACGGCACCGTGACCGTCGGTATCAGCGATCACGCCCAGGACCTGCTGGGCGACGTGGTCTACGTGGAGCTGCCGCCAGCCGGGCGCAAGTCCAAGGCCGGTGAGGCGTGCGCGGTGGTGGAATCGGTGAAGGCGGCGTCGGATATTTACTGCCCGGTCAGCGGTGAGATCATCGAGTCCAACGGCGCGCTTGGCGACAAGCCCGAACTGGTCAATCAGGACGCCTACGGCCAGGCCTGGATGTTTCGCATCAAGCCTGCTGATCCAGCGGAATTGAATCGCCTGCTGGACGCTGCGGCGTATGCTGCCTTTGTTGCCGCAGAGGCACACTAAAATACATCATGCCGTTCATTCCGCACACCACCAAAGATGTTGAAGAAATGCTCGCGGCCATAGGGGCCGCGAGCATTGACGATCTGTTCGATGAAATCCCTGCCGCACTGCGCAATGAACAGTTAACGCAGATCCCGACGCGCCTGAGCGAGATGGAGATCGCGCGGCTGATGAGCGAGCGGGCGGCGCAGGACGGCAAGCCCCTGTGCTTCATCGGCGCGGGGGCGTACGAGCACCACATCCCCGCAGCGGTGTGGGAGATTACCACGCGCGGCGAATTTTATTCCGCGTATACACCCTACCAGGCCGAGGCGAGCCAGGGCACACTGCAATTGTTGTATGAATATCAGACCATGATGGCCTCGCTCACCGGCATGGAGGTCTCTAACGCTTCACTGTACGATGGCGCCTCCGCGCTGGCCGAGGCGGTGCTCATGGTGGTGCGGGCGCACGGCAAATCGAGGCGCATCTTAATCCCCGCGACGGTACATCCGGTGTATCGCAAGGTCGTGCACAGCATCGTCAAGCATCAGGACATCGAGCTGGTCGAAATACCGTACTGCGCGAACGCAGGCCACAGCGTGCCGGAAGCGCTGGAGCGATACCAAGGAGCAGAGTTCGCGGCGCTGGTGATACCGCAACCCAACTTTTTCGGCGTGCTGGAAGAGGTGGACGCGCTCACCGATTGGGCGCACAAAAACGCTCTGCTGGTGATTGCGGTAGTGAATCCCCTGGCGCTGGCGCTGCTCAAGCCTCCCGGCGAGTGGGGCGCGGAAGGTGCGGACATCGCCTGTGGCGAAGGTCAGCCGCTGGGCGTGCCGCTCTCATCCGGCGGCCCTTATTTTGGTTTTATGTGCTGCAAAAAAAAATATGTGCGGCAGATGCCGGGGCGCATCGTCGGGCGCACCGTGGATCTCGACGGCAAGCCCGGCTTCGCGCTCACCTTGCAGGCGCGCGAACAGCACATCCGCCGCTCCAAGGCGACCTCCAATATCTGCACCAATCAGGGCCTGCTGGTCACCGCCGCCACCATTCACATGGCGCTGTTGGGGCCGGAGGGTCTGGAACGCGCCGCCGCCGCGAGCCACGCCAACACGGTCGCGCTGCTGGGAAAACTCAGCGCCATTCCCGGCGTGACCAGGGCATTCAGCCGGCCGGTATTTCATGAGGCCGTGCTGCGCTTGAGCAAACCGGTGTCCCGCGTGCTGCGCGAGCTGGAGGAGGCAAATCTGCTGGGCGGCTATGCCCTGGGCGAACACTACCCGGAACTCGGCGATGCGCTGTTAGTCTGCGCGACCGAGACCAAAACAGCGGCGGATCTTGACCGCTACGCTACCGAGCTGCGGCGTATAATGAGCAGCTGATGGCAGTACCACTCTGAGGAGGCACTATGGCAACCATTACCCTGAAAGGTACATCTATACACACCAACGGCGAACTTCCCAAGATCGGCGCCAAGGCGCCGGATTTTAGCCTGGCCGACGCCAGCCTCGATAATAAAACGCTGGCCGATTTCCGTGGCAAGAAAAAGCTGCTCAACATCGTGCCGAGTCTCGATACGCCGGTGTGCGCGCTGAGCACCAAAAAATTCGACGAATACGCCAAGCATCGCAACGACACCGTGATGCTGATGATTTCCGCAGACCTGCCGTTCGCCATGAACCGTTTTTGCACCTCCGAAAACACCAAGAATGTGGTCACGCTCTCCATGATGCGCGACCGGCATTTCGCCAAGGATTACGGCGTGCTGATCGAGGATGGACCTCTGGCCGGTATCACGGCGCGCGCCGTGGTGGTGGTGGACGAAAACGACAAAGTGGTCTACACGCAACTGGTGCCGGAGATTGCCCAGGAGCCGGATTACGACAAGGCGATCGCGGCGTTGCAGTAGCCATGCTGATATTTGAACATTCGCAACTGGGCCGCAACAACTCGTCACAGTCGCCATTAACCAAATCAGAGACCACCGGTATTCCAGCGCATCTGCGGCGCAAGCAGCGTCCGCTGCTGCCGGAGGTCTCCGAGCTGCAGGCGGTGCGCCACTACACGCGCCTGTCGCAGAAAAATTTCTCGATAGACACGCACTTTTATCCGCTGGGTTCCTGCACCATGAAATACAACCCGCGCGCCTGCAACAAGCTT
>CAYUAZ010000164.1:0-4938 GCA_964442865.1 uncultured Gammaproteobacteria bacterium | reverse complement strand
CTTGATGCCGTTTACCAGATAGATCGAGACGGGGATACCCTCCCGGCGCAGTGTATTAAGGAAAGGATCCTGGAGCGATTTCCCTTTGGTCATGTCAGTTCTCCTTTTTTTCTCGTTATTAGGGTTACTCGTGTCCACGGACACGGCGTCGCCTACAGTCTTCGCGGTCGTTTTACTCATCTCCTAATGGCCTCCGCACAGTAATTACTCAGCTTTCCGAATACCCTTTCATCCAAGCTGTCAAACCACACCGCGTCGGGCTCGGCACGCAGCCACGTCAACTGCCGTTTGGCGAGTTGGCGTGTAGCTATAATAGCGCTTTTGGTCATTTCCTCGCAATTCATTTCCCCCCCTAGATACCCCCAGACCTGGCGGTAGCCGACCGCCCGCAAGGCGGGCGCCTCGGGCGTCAAATCGTCCCGCCGACGCAGGGTCTCAACCTCTGCAATCAGCCCCCGTTGCAGCATGTCATGAAACCGTCGGGCAATCGCCTCATGCAGCACCTGGCGATCACCGGGCGCCACCACCAGCTTGATGACTCGATGCGTCAAAGGTTCGGCAGTGGTTCGGGCATAAAGTTCCGTGCGGGTACTGCCGGTCAACTCGTAGACCTCCAGGGCGCGCTGGATGCGCTGGGGGTCGTGCGGGTGAATGCGCGCGGCCGCCTCGGGGTCAATTCCGGCTAATCTGGCGTGGAGAGCGCCCCAGCCGTGGGCCTCGCCCTCGGCCGCCAGCCTTTGCCGCACCTCGGCATTCGCGGGGGGCAACTCCGACAGGCCACGCTGCAAGGCCCGGAAATACAGCATCGTCCCGCCGATCAGCAACGGGATACGGCCCTTGCGGGTAATCGTCGCCATCTCGGCCAGCGCGTCTTCCCGGAACAAGGCGGCGGAGTAGGGATCGGCGGGATCGCGGATGTCTATAAGGCGGTGCGGCGCCCTGCTCAGCAACTCGGCGCCGGGCTTGGCGGTGCCGATGTCCATGCCGCGATACACCATCGCCGAATCCACGCTGATGATGTCGCAGGGCAAGTGTTCGGTCAGCGCGACCGCAAGATCAGTCTTGCCGCTCGCGGTGGGGCCCATGAGGAAAATGGCGGGGGGCATAAAGGCAGGGGCTAGGATCTAGGGGCTAGGGACTAGGGACTGGGGTTTTGCTTTTCCCTAGCCCCTAGTCCCTAGCCTCTAGCCCCTGTAGTTAACGCCCTCTCATAAACAACTTATCCAGCTCATCCAGACTCAGTGGTATCCAGGTCGGCCGGCCGTGATTGCACTGCCCGCTGCGCGGCGTCGTTTCCATATCGCGCAGCAAGGCGTTCATTTCATCGAGACCCAGGCGGCGGTGGGCGCGCACCGAGGTGTGGCAGGCCAGCGTGCCCAACAGGCCGTTGATATGCTCACGGATGCGGGTGCTCGTGCCATGAGTGATGAGGTCGGAGAGCACATCGCGCAGCAGGCTGGTCACATCCGCATCCTGTAACAGCGCGGGCGCCCGGCGCACAACCAGGGTCTCGGGGCCGACCCGTCCGATCTCGAAGCCCAGTTCCTCGAACAAACCCGCACTCTCCTCTGCGAGGTCCGCCTCGCGCGCGCTAACGCTCACCATGATGGGCAGCAATAGCGGTTGCGAAGCGATCCCCTCGCCCTCCAGCGCGGCCTTCATGCGCTCGTAGGTGATACGCTCGTGCGCAGCGTGCATGTCCACCAGCACCAGACCCTCGGCGTTTTCCGCCAGGATGTAAATCCCTTGCAACTGGGCCAGGGCATAGCCGAGCGGCGGCACGCTATGTTGGGTGGGGGCGACGTGTGACATCCCTTCATTATTCGAAGGGGCGCCATGCAGGGCGCGATAGACCGCCAGGTGTTCGCTCACCGCGCCGGGATGAGCTCGTATCGCGCCGGGAGCGGCCCATGCCATCGGCTGCTGCATCGGCGCTGCTGCAACAACCTGCTCGGGCGCGGCTTCGGTCGGATCGTGAATAACCCGCGTTGGAGTCACTCCCGCCAAGGCATGGTGCAGCGAGCGGAACAGGAAGTCATGCACCAGCCGTCCCTGACGGAAGCGCACCTCGTGCTTGGTCGGATGCACGTTGACATCCACCTGCGCGGGGGGCAATTCCAGATACAGAACATAGGCCGGGTGACGGCCGTGAAACAGCACGTCCTGATAGGCCTGCCGGATTGCATGGCTGACCAGCTTGTCGCGCACCATGCGGCCGTTGACGTAGAACAATTGCAGATGGGCCTGACTGCGGGAGAAGGCGGGCAGCCCGACCCAACCCCACAAGCGCAACCCCACCGCAGCCGCCTCCACCGGCAGCGCCTGCTCCATAAAGGCCGCGCCGTACAGCGCCGCGACGCGCAGGCCTTGCTCGCCGGGCTCGAGCGGACGCAAGCTGTGCACCACGCGCTGGTTGTGGCGGAGGGTGAAGCCCACCTCAAAACGGCTCAGCGCGATGCGTTTGACCAGATCTTCGATATGACTGAATTCGGTTTGTTCGGTGCGCAAAAAATGGCGGCGCGCAGGCACGTTGAAAAACAGATCGCGGACCTCGACCGTGGTGCCGACGGGGTGAGCTGTCGGTTCCGGCGTACTCGCCGCATCCCCCTCGCCCGTCACCCGCCAGCCGTGGCTGTCGGCCTCGATGCGTGAGCTGAGTTCGAGATGCGATACCGAGCCGATGCTGGGCAAGGCCTCGCCGCGAAAACCCAGGCTCAGCACCTGCTCAAGATCCTCCAGACTGCGGATCTTGCTGGTGGCGTGGCGGCGCAGCGCCAGTGGCAGATCATCTCTGTGGATACCCGCGCCGTCGTCGCGCACCCGCACCCGGCGCACCCCGCCCTGCTCAATGTCTATCTCGACAGTCCGCGCCCCCGCATCCAGACTGTTTTCCAGCAGTTCCTTAACAACTGAGGCCGGCCGCTCCACCACCTCGCCCGCGGCGATCTGGTTGACGAGTTGCGGTGGGAGTAACTGGATACGCATCGGGGAAGATATTTCGCACGCCAAGACACTAAGGCGCTATGGTAGCAAAAAGGCAGGGGTTAGGGACTAGGGACTAGGGGCTGGGGGCTGGGATTTAGGGGTTTAGATTTTCCCTAGTCCCTAGTCCCTAGCCCCTGCAGTTAACCCCTAACCCCTAGATCCTAGCCCCTGCAGTTGAGGTATCCGCAGCACCTTACCCGCAGGTAAAGGTCGGCTCGGCAGAGTGGAATTCGCGTTACGCAACTGGATCGCACTCACCTGGTACTGTTTGGCGATGCTAGACCAGGTCTCGCCACTCCGTACGACATGCTTGCGCTTGCGGGCGGGGGCCGCTTCCGGCATGTGGGAAGCCGGTGTTGCGGCAGGAACGACCTGGGCGACGCGCGTTGCCGGCGCCGAATGCTTGATAGCATAGCTGCGCACGCCATTCAGAATGGCCTCAGCCAAATCCTGCTGATAGCGGCTATTACGCAGCTTTTTTTCTTCACTGGGATTGGAGATGTAGGCCGTCTCGACCAGTATGGAAGGGATATCGGGCGACTTCAGTACCACGAATCCGGCCTGCTCCACGCCGCGGCGATGCACCCGTCCGACCTGGCGCAGACCGTCCAGGACGTGCCGGGCGACCTTCATGCTGGCCTCGCTGGTGGCGGTCTGCGAGAGATCCAGCAACACCGAGGCCAGCAGATCGTCCTTGTCATCGAGGCTCACCCCGCCGACCAGATCCGCCGCATTCTCGCGCTCGGCGAGCCAGCGCGCCGCCTCGTTGGTCGCGCCCCGTTCGGACAGGGTATACACCGACGAACCGTGTGCATCGGAATCCTCTGCGGCATCGGCGTGGATAGAGATAAACAGATCCGCCTTGTGCTCGCGCGCCTTGGCGATGCGCTTGCGCAGACTGACATAATAGTCGCCGCCGCGGATCATCACCGCCCGCATGCCCTGTTCCTTGCGGATCAGAGTCTCCAGGCGGCGCGCGATGGACAGCACGATGTCTTTTTCCATGGTCCCGTCGGGACCGGTGGCGCCGGGATCGTCACCGCCGTGGCCGGCGTCTATGGCGATCACGAAATCGCGTGCCGGAGACGGCTTTGAGACAGCGGCGTGCTTGTCGGCCGGCGCAGAGGATGGAGGTAGCACGGCAGCCGACTTACTCACTTCCGCCACGGTCTCTGGGGTTGCATCGGGAAAGAAATCAATCACCAAACGGTGGCCATAACGCTCATTGGGACCCAGCACAAAGTCCTTGACCCGGACATGATCTTTGAGGACGATGACGATACGCACCGTATCGTCCAGTGTCATGCTGCGGATATCTGTTAACAGGCTTTTATTGGCGTCAACGGCAGGCAATAAACTCAGCAGTGCGGCGTTGCGCACATCCACTTCGATGCGATCAGGGAAGGTGTTAAGTTGGTAGTGGACAGGGGCGCTGACATCCAGCACCAAACGGGTGTTGTCGGGCGCCGGCCAGACCCGCACCTTGTTGATCTCGACGGGCGCGGCGAGGCACAGACCCGACCAGGCCAGCAGAATCAATGTGCAGAGGTATCTCAGCAAGGCAACCTCCTGACTGTAAGGCTGGCTTATTGTGCCGTCATCGTTTGGCGTTTTGCAAGAAATTTCTTATCTATCATTAAAATAGCCGAATAATCTCAACCAAAACTGATCCAATTTATATAACTTAATGATTAGTAATAGCAATGTTCCTATCAAGCCGGGCCCGGCGTTGCTCTCCCCGATGCTCGATGGTTATCAGCAGGTCAGGGGGTGGTAATTGGGAGCCGCCCCGTTCCGGCCACTCCACCAGGCAGAGAGTATCAAGCTGGAAATAATCGCGCGCGCCGATATTTTCTAACTCTTGTGGGTCGCTTAGGCGGTATAGATCGAAGTGATAGATCCAGCGGCCAGCCAGTTCATAAGGTTCGATCAAGGTGTAGGTAGGACTTTTAA
>CAYUAZ010000163.1:0-4994 GCA_964442865.1 uncultured Gammaproteobacteria bacterium | reverse complement strand
AACGCTCGGCGTGCACGTCTATCACGACCTGCGCGAAGGTCTGCGCGACGTGGATGTCATCATGATGCTGCGCCTGCAACGCGAGCGCATGCAGGGCGCGCACCTGCCCAGCGAACGCGAATACTTCCACCTCTACGGTCTCAGCGAAGAAAAGCTGGCCTGCGCCAAGCCGGATGTCATCATCATGCACCCCGGCCCGATCAACCGCGGCGTGGAGATGGACTCCGCCGTCGCCGACGGCCCGCGTTCGGTGATTCTGCAGCAAGTGAGTCACGGCATCGCGGTACGCATGGCCATCATGACGCTGGCGATGCGGGTCCGTCCGCTTGCGACGCACAAGGACGTGCTAGTGTCGCGGGAGGCAGGACGCCGTGAGCGACCGGCGGAGGCGGGCGAAGCCATGACTACAAGGAAAACGCCATGATGCGCCTGCGCATTACCGGAGGCCGCGTCATAGACCCCGCTCACGGCGTGGATAAGGTCCAGGATGTGTACGTCGCCGAGGGGAAAATCATCGCGCTGGGCAAGCCGCCCGACGGCTTCAGCGCCGACCGTGAGATCGCTGCCCGGCACCAGATCGTATGCCCGGGTCTGATAGACCTGTGCGCGCGGCTGCGCGAACCCGGTCAGCCCCATAAGGCGACCATCGTCAGCGAAACCGCCGCAGCGGCGAGCGCCGGGATCACCACCCTGTGCTGCCCGCCCGACACCGACCCGGTGACGGACACCTCCGCCGTGGTCGAGCTGATTCATCACCGCGCCACACAGGCCGGCAAGGCGCGTGTATTACCCCTCGGCGCCCTCACCAAGGGACTCGCCGGCAACGAGATCGCCGAGATGATGGCCCTGACCGAGACCGGCTGCGTGGCGATCAGCAACGCCGGCCGGCCGGTCACCAACACCCTGGTCATGCGCCGCGCGATGGAATACGCCGCCACCCATAACTTGTTGCTGATGTTGCGCGCGCAGGATTACTGGCTGTCACACGGCGGCTGCGCGCACGAGGGCAAGGTGAGCACCCGCCTGGGATTACCCGGCATTCCCGAGAGTGCCGAGACGGCGGGACTGGCGCGGGATTTGGTGCTCATCGAACAGACTGGCGTGCGCGCGCATTTTGGTCAGCTCTCCACCGCGCGTGCGGTGCAGATGATCGGTCGCGCGCAACACGACGGCCTGCCGGTGAGCGCCGATGTCAGCGCCCACCAGCTCCACCTCACCGAAATGGATCTCGGCCACTTCGACAGCGCCTGCCATGTCGCGCCGCCGCTGCGCACCCTGCGCGACCGCGATGGACTGCGTAAGGGCCTGGCGGACGGCGTCATCGCCGCAGTCTGTTCCGATCATCAGCCGCACGAACCCGACGCCAAGCTACTCCCCTTCACCGAGACCGAGCCGGGCATCTCCGCGCTGGAGAGTTTATTGCCGCTCACCTTGCGGCTGGTGGATGAGGGTGTGCTTCCGTTGACGGAGGCCCTGGCGCGGCTCACCTCCAGACCGGCCCGCATCCTCGGCATCGAGGCCGGTAGTTTAGCCATCGGTCAACCCGCCGACATCTGCATCTTCGACCCCGAACGCTACTGGACACTCTCGGCCGACAGCTTGGTCAGCCACGGCCACAACACCCCGTTTCTGGGCTGGGAGTTCAAGGGGCGGGTCACGTACACCCTGTTGGACGGCAAACTGGTTCATGTTACTGACTCGCGCTAGGCCCATAAAATGGTGTATATTAGGCCCATCCATTCACCGGAATTATGCATATGCGTACCCATATCGAACTGGATGACAAACTACTACACCAAGTGCTTCAATTAGGTGGTTTTGCCACCAAAAAGGAAGCCGTTGGTAAAGCTCTGGAGGAGTTTGCCAAGCGGCTCAAACGCGACGAGTTATTGAAATTACAAGGCAAAGTGAAGTGGCGAGGAGATTTACGCAAGCTGCGAGCCCTACGCTAAAGCCATGGTCCTGGTAGACACCTCCGCCTGGGTCGATTTTTTTAACGGTCACGCCTCATCAGAAGCACAGGCCCTGCAGCAGCTAATCGCTTCCGACGAGGCGATCGCCATTACTGGCGTGATACTCACGGAAATATTGTTGGGATTAAAAACTGACACCCGAGCCCATCAAATAGGTGATCTGCTTTCCGCGTTTGAATACATCAATGGACTTACCCAGCAAGATTATCAGCAGGCGGCCAGGATATACCGTGTTTGCCGCGGGGAAGGGGTGACTCTGAGTTCAGTTATTGATTGCCTGATCGCGCAAATCGCACTCAGTCGTAATTATTGGCTGCTTACTAAGGACAGGGATTTCCATCTGATCAAAAAAGTCTTTCCGCTCAAACTGTGGCCCATAGACAAGTCATAGCAGATCGCCCGCCCATGCCATCCGCAGCCGGCCAGATGAAATCACATCGCAACACCATCTACGTCGAGGACGCCGTCGTGCTCAGTCACGTCGCACATCCCGGCAATCAATATATCCTGCGGGTGCAGGCGCCGCAGTGCGCGGCGCACGCCAGGCCCGGCAGCTTCGCGCACCTGTCCTGCGATCCGTTATTGCCGATGCGTCGCCCGCTGTCCATCATGCGCGCCGATCCAAAACAAGGCTGGGTGGAATTTCTCTACAAGGCCCTGGGCAACGGCCTGCGCTTGCTGGCGCAGCGTGAGGTGGGGGTATCCCTCAGCATGCTGGGGCCCATAGGCGCGCCCTACACGCTGCACCACGACAAGCCCCGCCCGCTGCTCATCGGCGGCGGCGTGGGCATTCCACCGATGGTGTTTATCGCGGACGAGTTGCGCCAATCAAATGAATCCTATCACCCGTTCGTCATCATGGGCTCGGAGGTGCCTTTTCCGTTTACCGCCCGGCCTTCACGCATCATGACGCCGGGAATGCCCGACGGCGTGATCGCGTCCATGCCCTTGCTGGAAGAATGGGGCATTCCCAGCCGGCTCGCCAGTCTGCAAGGCTATCCCGGTTGCTTTGAGGGCTATGTAACAGAGCTGGCGCGCGCCTATTTCGACGCGCTGAACCCCGGACAGCGTGCTGAAGTGGAAATATTCGCCTGCGGTCCAAACGCGATGCTGGAGGCTGTCGCCAAACTCGCACGCGAGTATCGCCTGCCATGCCAGGTGTCGCTGGAGGAATACATGGCCTGCGCGGTGGGCGGATGCGCGGGGTGTGTGGTCGAGGTGCAGACCCCGCAGGGCCCCGCCATGAAGCGGGTGTGTGTGGATGGGCCGGTATTTGACGCCACAACGATTGCAAGCTTTGCGTAGCGTGCGCCGCACGCGCGATCAGACCGGCAAAAATATCTCCGCAGAGGGCGCGGAGGAATAAAATCAAATAACATTCCCTCTGCGTCCTCTGCGGTGAATGGTAGGTTAGTATTTACTAGGATCCACCAAGGTCACCCCCTCCAGCGTGGAACCGATCTTCTTCATTTTTTCCTCATCATGGAGCTTGACCATCAGGCGCAGGTCGTTGGCGGAATCGGCATAGCGGACGGCGTCTTCATAAGTGATGTCGCCTTGCTGATAAAGATCATACAGGGCCTGATCGAAGGTCTGCATCCCCGACTCCGTGGAGCGTGTCATCAACCCCTTGATGTCGTGCACCGCGCCCTTGAGCAACAAGTCGGACATGAGCGGGGTATTGAGCATGAGCTCGATCGCCGCACAGCGGCCTTTGCCGTCGGCGCGCGGCAACAGGCGCTGGGCGATCACCGCCTTGAGGTTGAGCGAGAGGTCCATCAGCAACTGGCCGCGGCGATCATCGGGAAAGAAATTGATGACACGGTCGAGTGCCTGGTTGGCGCTGTTGGCGTGCAGCGTGGACAGACACAGATGGCCGGTTTCGGCGAAGGCGATGGCGTGGCTCATGGTCTCGCGGTCGCGGATCTCGCCGATCAGTATCACGTCCGGCGCCTGGCGCAAGGTGTTTTTGAGCGCCGTCTCGAAGGACTCGGTGTCCACCCCCACTTCGCGCTGGGTAATGATGCAGCTCTGATGCCTGTGCACATATTCGATGGGATCTTCGATGCTGATGATATGACCTGAGCTGTTCTGGTTACGATAGCCGATCATGGCCGCCAGCGAGGTGGACTTGCCGGTGCCGGTGCCGCCGACGAAAATCACCAGGCCGCGCTTGGTCATGGAAATGTCTTGCAGTATCGGCGGCAACCCCAGGTCTTCCAGCTTGGGGATTTCGGTTTGAATCCTGCGCAACACCATGCCTATGCTGTTGCGCTGCTGAAACACATTGACGCGGAAGCGGCCGAGGCCCGCCACGCCGATGGCGAAATTACACTCCAGGGTGCGTTCGAATTCCGAACGCTGGTGGGCGTTCATGACGCTCATCACCACATCGCGGGCCTGCTCCGTGGTGAGCACCCCCTCCGTCACCGGCTTGATCTCGCCGTGTACCTTGAGGCTGGGCGCCACGCCCGCGGTGATGAACAGGTCCGAAGCGCCTTTCTCCACCATCATCTTGAGCAGATCGTTAAAGACCATATAAATAGCCTAATTAAATAAATCTTTATTGACCGCCATGTAGCGCGCGTCGAGCTTGTTCACCTGCCCGGCGCGCACCAGACCTTGCAGATTTTGGTCGAGCGTCTGCATGCCGGTGCCTTGTCCGGTTTGAATGGCCGAATACATTTGCGCCACCTTGTTTTCGCGGATCAGGTTGCGGATGGCGGGTGTGGCGATCATGATTTCGTGCGCGGCGATGCGCCCGCCGCCGGTCTTCTTGAACAGGGCCTGCGAGATCACCGCGCGCAGGCTTTCCGAGAGCATGGCCCGTATCATGTCTTTCTCGCCGGCCGAGAATACATCAATGATGCGGTCTATGGTCTTGGCCGCCGAATTGGTGTGCAGGGTAGCAAACACCAGGTGGCCGGTCTCGGCGGCGGTGAGCGCCAGCCGGATGGTCTCGAGGTCACGCATCTCGCCCACCAGGATGATGTCAGGATCTTCGCGCAAGGCCGAGCGCAA
>CAYUAZ010000162.1:0-5007 GCA_964442865.1 uncultured Gammaproteobacteria bacterium | reverse complement strand
CTCCCCAAAGGGAGAGGGAAGAGCGAAGCGAAGGGTGTCGAGCCGAGGCGCTGCGCGCAGCTCATTTTACTTGCGCCCTTAGCGGGGTTGCGTAGCGACAGGGGTGAGCGGCGGGCTAGGAGCCGCGAACGCCCGGACAGGGAAGTCCGGGCTGGTGGTCAATAACACGCTGCTGTACCGCCAAGGAGGGCGACAATACTGCAACAACACAGCGCCCTTAGCTCAGTTGGATAGAGCGTTGGGTTCCGATCCCAAAGGTCAGAGGTTCGAATCCTCTAGGGCGCGCCAATTATTTTTTATCTCCGCCGGTCACAACAACCTTGCCCGTCGCCGGACCCTCCCCCGCAGAGTGCGCAGCAGAACCGTGCTTGATGAAGCGTAGCAGCCACTGCACTACGTCATCCACATAGGTGAACAGTACCGGGATGACGAGCAGGCTCAAGAAGGTGGAGGTAATCAGCCCGCCGATCACAACGATGGCCATCGGTGCACGGAAACTTGGATCAACGCCGATACCCAGCGCAACGGGCAGCATGCCCGCACCCATGGCGATGGTGGTCATCACGATGGGTCGTGCGCGTTTATGGCAGGCGTCGAGCAGTGCTTCTGCGCGCGTCAGGCCACGGTCGCGGCGCGCCATGATGGCGTACTCCACCAGTAGAATTGAGTTCTTGGTGGCAATGCCCATCAGCATAATCAAGCCGATCATGGACGGCATCGAGATCGCGGTCTGAGTAATGAACAGCGCCAGAAAAGCACCGGGGATCGAGAGCACCAGCGCGGCCAGAATCGTCACCGGCTGTACGAAGTCCTTGAATAGCAGCACCAGCACGATGTAGATGCACAGCACACCGGTGAGCATGGCCAGGCCGAAGCTCGAAAATAGATCGGCCATTGCCTCGGCATCGCCCACGCTGGTCTGGATCACGCCGGGAGGCAGATTTCGCAGGCTGGGCAGTGCAAGCGCCTGCTCCTCCACGGCGCCCAGGGGTTGTTGGTTCAGCTCAATCTCGAAGTTGATGTTGCGTAGCCGGTCGTAGCGATCAATCTCGGCCGGCCCGCTATCTATGGCCAGCGCGGCCACATTGCCAAGCATCACCGGCCCGCGCGCACCTGGCACGGCCAGCCGTGACAGCAGGTCGAGATCGGTGCGTGCATCGGCCTGGAGCTTCACCACCACCGGCACCTGGCGTTGTGACAGATTGAGCTTGGCCAGACTCTGGTCATAGTCGCCTGCGGTGGCAATGCGCAAGGTTTCGGCGATGGCCGCTGACGTCACGCCGAGGTCGGCGGCGCGTGCAAAGTCGGGCCGGACGATCAGTTCGGGGCGCACCAGGCTGGAAGTGGAGGTTACGTTGCCGATGCCGGGAATGGTGCGCAGCTCGCGCTCCACCTGACGCGCGTGTTCGCCGAGCACACGGCCGTCTTCCCCGGCCAGCACCAGCACATACTTCTCGTTCGAGCCCCCCAAACCCACCTTGACGCGCGCGCCGGGCAGCACGCTCACCGCCTCACGCAACTGCGATTCAATGGTCTGTTTGCTTAAGCCCCGGCGCTCGCCGCGTGGCGTCAAATTGATGGTCAGGGTGGCCTTGCGCACCTCGGCCGCACCACCCGCTGCGAACGGATCACCACCGGTGTTGCCGCCACCTATAGCGGTGTACACCAGCTCCACATGCGGATTTTGCAGCACGATCGCGCGCGCAGCTTCAGCTATGGCATACGTCTGCTTGAAGGTGCTGCCCGGCGGTAAGGAAATGATCACCTGCGTTTGCGCCAGGTCATCGGGCGGGATGAAGCCGGTAGGGAGCAGCGGAACCAGTGAAAGCGAACCCAGCAGGAAGCCGATCGCAGCCAGCGTGGTGAGTACGCGGTGCTTCAGGCACCACTGGGCCCAGCGCATGTATAGCGCCATCCAGCCCGGCTCGCGGTATACGCGCTGCGGCGCCTTGAGCAGGTAGGCCGACATCATCGGCGTCAGCATGCGCGCGACCACCAGTGAGAAGAACACGGCGATGGCCGCCGTCCAGCCGAACTGCACAAAAAACTTGCCCGGTACGCCACTCATGAACGCGGTGGGTAAAAACACGGCAATCAGCGTGAAGGTGGTGGCAATGACCGCAAGACCAATCTCGTCGGCCGCCTCCATCGCCGCCTGGAACGGCGTCTTGCCCATGCGCAAGTGGCGCATGATATTTTCGATCTCGACGATGGCGTCGTCCACCAGAACGCCCACCACCAGCGACAACGACAGCAGCGTGACCACGTTGATGGTGAAGCCGAACAGGTGCATGAGCGCGAACGTCGGGATCGCCGACAAGGGTAGCGCAATAGCGGCCACCGAGGTGGCTCGCCAGTCGCGCAGGAAAAACCACACCACCAGCACCGCCAGGATGCCGCCCTCGTACAGCAGCAACATCGAGCCGTGGTAGTTTTCCTGCACCGGGTCTACGAAGTTGAATGCTTCGGTGATAACGATGTCGGAGTGCGCGGCTTTGAGTTTTTCCAGTTCCTTGCGCACCCCGGCCGCCACGTCCACCTCACCGGCGCCGCGACTGCGCGTGATTTCGAAACCCACCACCGGCTGGCCATTGAGCAACGCCGCCGAGCGCCGTTCCGCCACCGTGTCCGTCACCAGCGCCACCTGGTTGAGGCGAATGCGACGGCCATCGGACAACGTGATGTCCATGCGCGCCAGCTCTTCGACCGACTGTAGGGTAGCAATGGTGCGCACCGACTGCTCGGCGCCGCCCACGTCGGTGCGACCGCCCGAGGCCTCCTGCTGTATCTGGCGCAACTGACGTGAAATATCGGCTGCCGTGGCATTGAGCGCCTGCAACCGCGCCGGGTCAAGCTCGACTCGCACTTCGCGCGTCACACCCCCCACCCGCGCGACCGCGCCGACACCGCGCACGCTGAGCATGGATTTAGTAATGTTATTATCAACGAACCAGCTCAGGGCTTCATCATCCATGCGGCTGGACGCCACGGTATAGGTAAGAATCGGCGCGCCCGACAATTCCATTTTCGAGATAACCGGGTCGCGCAGGTCACCGGGCAGATCGGAGCGCACGCGGGTGACGGCGTCGCGCACGTCATCCAATGCCTGCTGGGTGGGTTTTTCCAGCCGGAACTCCGTGGTAATGGTGGCTGCGCCGTCCTGCACCTTGGTGTAAATATGCTTCACGCCTTGCAGCGTGGCGATCGAATTTTCAATCTTGCGCGCGACCTCAGTTTCGAGTTGCACGGGGGAGGCGCCCGGTAGCGACGCTCTCACCGTCACGGTGGGCAGGTCAATGTCGGGGAAGTTCTGGATTTTCATCGCCCGAAAGCTCATCAGGCCCACCAACGTGAGCATGATGAACAGCAGGATCGCCGGAATCGGATTGCGGATTGACCAGGCGGAAACGTTCATTGCTATCTCTGTTACTGAGTAGCCGTGGGGCCTGACTCTACCACCGCCTCGACCACCCGCACCGTGTCACCATCGGCCAGAAAGCCGCCGCCGGAGGCAACCACGCGCGCCGCGGTATCGAGCCCGCTGATGATCTCGATACGATCACCCACACGGTGTCCAACCGTAACCTTGACCTCAGTGACCTTCGAGCCGGGTCCGACACGGAAGACGTAGCTGAAGCCGTCGCGCAGCAGCACCGCGCTTTGCGGCAGCGTCAGTCCCTGCCCGCTGCCGACCTCGAATTCGCCGCGCGCGAACATGCCCGCCTTGGCGGCGCCCGGCGCCGGTAGGTCAACGTACACCAGGCTGTTGCGGGTCTGTATATCAACGGTTGGCGCCACCATGCGCACTACGCCCTTGATAGCAACGCCATTAGCGGGCGTGACGACTACGCTCATGCCGGGCTGCAACGCCGCGAGTTCGGCGGAGGAAACTTCAGCACGCCACTCCAGTCGGCCCTGACGGATCATGCGAAACAGCTCCTGTCCGGCCGGTAGCACGGCGCCCACCGTGGCGCTGCGTGCCGAGATGACGCCATCGTCAGGCGCCAGCACTTGCGTTTGCTGCACGCGCAGCTGTTGCACCTTGAGCGCCGCGCGCTGCGCCTCCAACCGCGCCTGGGCGGTACGCTCTGCGGTGAGGTACTGGTTGATCTGCTGCGCACTCAGGGCGCCGCGAGTTTGAAGGTTGCGCGCACGCTGTGCATTCGCGGCGGCTTCTGCCAACGCGGACTCGGCCTCGGCAACAGCGGCGCGCACCTGCGCCAGGTCGGCCTCCATCGTGTCGGACGCGAAGGTGGCCAGCACCTGACCACGCTGAACCACATCGCCCACATTGACACGCACCTCGTCCAGCCGCAAGCCATTGGCCTCGGTGCCGATGCTGGCCTCTTGCCACGCGGCGATATTGCCGTTGGCGCTAATCCTCTCAGGGAGATTCATGACTTGCGGCTGCGTAACGGTCACTGTCAACGCCGGCTTGGCCGCCGCTGGCGGCGCAGGCTTTTTGCCATCGGCTGCGCGTGTGCCAAAGATGACCAGCGCAGCACCCAACAGGCCCACTGCAACCAGCATATAGAAAAGACGTTTTCGATTCATATCTTTGAGTGTGTTTGGTTTCTGTTACTCAGAAGTCACGCCATAAGCATGGTAGCCTTGCTCATAGGTCTACGTCTACCTCCCCCACGTCGCAAGCATGGCGAGCACCGCGAGCGCCATCACGGCCGTCGCCAGCCAGCCGAGAATCCGCAGCCGGCGCGTGACTACAAATTGTCCCATGACATCCGGTCTCGCCGCCATCAGCATCATCACCACCATGATGGGCACCGCAATGACGCCGTTGATAACGGCGCTCCAGAACAGCGCCTTGATAGGGTCTATGGATGTGAAATTAAGCGCCACGCCCAACAGAGTCGCGATGGCCAGGATCGTATAAAAACCCTTCGCCTGCGGAAGCGTGCGGCCAAGTCCGATGCGCCACTTGAACGCCTCCGCCACGGCGTAGGCGGCCGAGCCGGCGAGAATCGGCACGGCGAGTAATCCCGTGCCGAT
>CAYUAZ010000161.1:0-5008 GCA_964442865.1 uncultured Gammaproteobacteria bacterium | reverse complement strand
TTCATACTCCGCGACGATTGCGCGCGGCCGCAGACGTTTTCCCTGCGACCAGTAACGCTCGGCCATCTCGGCGAGAGCGTAGAGCAGACTCACATCGCGGCGGATCACCTTTTCGATCTGCGGACGCACCACCTTGATGACCACCTCGCGGCCGTCGAATAGGCGCGCGAGATGAACTTGTGCGATAGAGGCGGAGGCAAAGGGAGTCTCCTGAAATTCCTGAAACACTTCGTTCAAGGGTTTCCCGTAGGCCTGCTCGATGATGGCGCGCGCCTGATCGCCGGGGAAGGGCGGCACTTGATCTTGAAGCAGGGCGAGTTCCCTGGCGATGTCTTCCGGCAATAGATCGGGACGGGTGGAGAGCATTTGCCCGAACTTGACGAACACCGGACCAAGGTCTTCGAGGGCGCGGCGGATGCGCACCGCGCGCGGCGGCTGTGCGCCACGCACCCAGTACCACGGTGCAAAATAAAGCAAAAAACGCAGCGGGCGGAACAGGTGGGTGGCGAGGATGATTTCGTCCAGCCCATGCCGTAGCAGGACACGGTTGATATGAAACAGGCGGAAGAACTGGCCGGGGCGTATCACGTTTGTTTATCCGTCGAAGCTGCCAGGCGGCGGTGCAGGCGCACCACGCGCTGCTCCAGGCGCTCGACATCATCGCGCAAGGTATCCACTGCGCCGATAAAGTTCTGCACATCGTCCGGGCGCGCCAGATTGTGCGCTTCCTCTTGTTGATACTCGGCGAAATCCTGACCGAGCGTGGCAGCGGCTTGCCGGCCCCAGCTCTGCACGGCGCGCGCGGCGTTACCGAGTTTGTGGGCCAGCAGATCGCCCACGAGGCCGGATAGGTGTTCCTCCCAGTCTATCTCGACGGCGTCGAGGATCTGCTTGAAGCGTTGCCCCAACTCGACGTCGCCGCCGATCTGCACTGCCCCCGAGGCCAGCGCCTCACGGGCTGCACGGCTGTCGCTTTGCAGGCCGCCCATGCGTAACAATGCTAATGGCGTACCACACAATATCGCATCGGGAACGCCCGCATACTCCGCAAGGATGTGGATCCCCTCCGCCTCGGGCGCAAAATATATTGTCTGCCCCAGGCCCTCCAGTTCCACCGCGATGATTTTGCCGGAAAGCGTGGCGAAGCGCGACGGGATATCGGGGTCGAGCTTGAGATAGCGGTTCAGCGCGCCTTCCAAGGCGCGGATGTGAACGGGTTGAGGGGTATTCATTGCGTTGGCTAGATTCGGGTGGCCGGGCTCAGAACTTATAGCCCTTATGCAAGGCTACAATGCCGCCGCTCAGGTTGTGGTAGTCACAGCGCACAAATCCGGCATCCCGCATCATCTCTTTAAGGGTTTCCTGATCCGGGTGCATGCGGATGGACTCGGCGAGATAGCGGTAGCTGTCGGCGTCGCGTGCGATCAGTTTGCCCATCAGCGGGAGAACTCTGAACGAGTACAGATCATACAGAGGTTGCAGGCCGGGGACACTGGGCTTGGAAAACTCCAGTATCAAGGCGCGACCGCCCGGTTTTAAGACCCTGTAGATCGCGGCCAGGGCGCGTTCTTTATGGGTGACATTGCGCAGGCCAAAGGCCATCGTGACGCAGTCGAAATAGTCATCGGGAAAGGGCAGACATTCGGCATCGGCCTGGAGATATTCAATACCCGCCACCACTCCGCGATTCACCAGCCGTTCACGCCCTTCCCGCAACATGGCGGCATTGATGTCGGCGAGCATTACCCGGCCGCGTTCGCCGACGCGCTCCACGAATTTCTCCGCCAGGTCGCCGGTACCGCCGGCGAGATCCAGCACCCGCTCCCCTGCCCGGACGCCGCTCAGGTCAACGGTGAAGCGTTTCCATAAGCGATGGACGCCGAACGACATGACATCGTTCATCAAGTCGTAGCTGGCCGCCACCGATCCGAACACACCAGCGACCCGCTCCGCCTTTTCCTCGATGGGGACTTGTTGATAGCCGAAGTGGGTGGTGGACCTTGTCTCTTTCATCGGGTCAGTTACCACTCAACGCCAAGGCGCAAAGACGCAAAGAATGCAAAGTGATTTATTAAAATACGCATTAAAACCTTTGCGCCTTGGCGTCTTGGCGTTGAGTAGTCAAAATTCTATGCTCAGTTAGCGCAATCTTACACCGTTAGGCGTTTATGACCGGCCTTTTGCAACCGTTCCAGATAGGCCTGCCATTTTTCCTGCTGATGCGCGCCGAGGTCATAGAGCAGATCCCACGAATAAAGCCCCGTGTTGTGGCCGTCATCGAAGTGCAGGCGCACCGCATAGCTGCCCACCGGGTCTATGGCGCTGATGTTGACCTGTTCCTTGCCCACCTGCAACACCTCTTGACCGGGGCCGTGACCGCGCACCTCCGCCGACGGCGAATACACGCGCAGGTACTCGCAGGGTAGGTCGAAACGTGCGCCGTCGTCGAAGCCGACCTCCAATACCCGCGACTTCTGGTGCAGTTTAATTTCGGTAGGTCTGGGCATAAAAACAGATACAAGATACAAGGTAAAAGATAAAAGTATACAATGCCACCCTCTTGTACCTTGTATCTTTTCTCTTGTATCTGTCTTTCAGAGTATATACCTGCTCAAATCCTCGTTCTCGGCCAGCTCGCGGAGGTGTTCGTCCACGTACGCGGCGTTGATCTCGAAGCTCTGGCCGGCTTGCTCAGACGCACCGTAGGAGATCGTCTCGAGCAGACGCTCCATCACCGTATGCAGACGGCGTGCGCCGATGTTCTCGGTGCGCTCGTTGACCTGCCAGGCGATCTCGGCGAGGCGGGCTATACCGTCCGGCGTGAAACTCAAGTGTACACCTTCGGTCGCCAGCAGCGCGCTGTATTGCTCGGTGAGCGAGGCGTCCGGCTCGGTCAGAATACGCACGAAATCCTTTGCTCCTAACGCATCCAATTCGACACGTATCGGCAGGCGGCCCTGCAATTCCGGGATGAGATCGGAAGGCTTGGAAAGATGAAAGGCGCCCGATGCGATGAACAAGATATGATCGGTCTTGACCATGCCGTACTTGGTGGACACCGTGCTGCCTTCCACCAGCGGCAGCAGATCGCGCTGCACGCCTTCGCGCGAGACATCCGCCCCCATGCGCTCCGAGCGCGAGGTGATCTTGTCTATCTCGTCTATGAAGACGATGCCGTTCTGCTCGACGTTTTGTATGGCGCGGGTCTTGAGGGCCTCTTCATCTATGAGCTTGGCCGCCGCCTCGTCGGTCAGCAGCTTGAATGCCTCCTTGACGCGCAACTTGCGGGTGCGGGTGCGGCTGCCGGCGAGATTTTGAAACATGCCCTGCAACTGGCTGGTCATCTCTTCCATGCCGGGCGGCGCCATGATCTCCACGCCGATGGGGACGGCGCTGAGCTCGATCTCGATCTCACGCTCGTCGAAGTCGCCTTCGCGCAGTTTTTTGCGAAAAGTCTGGCGCGTGGACGACTCCTCCGCAGTAGCCGCCGCGTCGGACGAGACAAAGGCCGGCTGGCGCGCGGGGCGCAGCAGAGTATCCAGGATGCGCTCCTCGGCGCTCTCTTCGGCGCGGTGGCGCACCTTTTTCATTTCTTCCTCGCGCGTCATCTTGATGGCGGTGTCCAGCAGGTCGCGGATGATGGATTCCACATCGCGCCCCACGTAACCCACCTCGGTGAATTTGGTGGCCTCGACCTTGATGAACGGCGCGCTGGCCAGCTTGGCGAGGCGGCGCGCGATCTCGGTCTTGCCCACGCCGGTCGGCCCGATCATCAGAATATTCTTGGGCGTGATCTCATTGCGCAAGTCTTCGCTGACCTGGCCGCGCCGCCAGCGGTTGCGCAGCGCAATCGCCACCGCGCGCTTGGCCGCGCCCTGGCCAATGATGTGTTTGTCCAGTTCCTGGACGATTTCCTTAGGTGTCAGCATCGTCATAACGGTGTAGACCAAAACGGCCTACAGTTCCTCTAGCGTCAAATTCCGGTTGGTGTAAATACAGATGTCCGCCGCAATCGCCATGCTCTTCTCGACAATGGTGCGGGCGTCGAAATCGGTGTTCTCGAGCAGCGCGCGCGCCGCTGCCTGGGCGAATTGGCCGCCCGAGCCGATGGCCATCAGGCTTAGCTCGGGCTCGATGACATCGCCGTTGCCGGAGATGATGAGCGAAGCGGTTTTGTCCGCGACCGCGAGCAAGGCCTCCAGGCGGCGCAGCATGCGGTCGGTGCGCCAGTCCTTGGCCAGCTCGACGGCGGAGCGGGTGAGGTTGCCCTGATGCTTTTCCAGCTTGGCCTCGAAACGCTCGAACAGCGTGAAGGCGTCCGCGGTGCCGCCGGCAAAACCGGCAATCACCTGGTCGTGATACAGCCTGCGCACCTTGCGCGCATTGCCCTTCATGACCGTGTTGCCTATGGTCACCTGACCGTCCCCGCCGATGACTACCTTGCCGTTACGCCGCACCGACAGGATGGTTGTACCACGAAATTGTTCCACTGATTAGCCTCTATTGATTCTTTTACGGTGAAAAAAGCATCACCGCAGAGGGGAAATCGATTATTTTAATCGTATTCCTCTGCGCCCTCTGCGGTGAGTGTGCTTACTGATATTGGGCACAGCAGGCCGCAATTCAACACAGCTTGCTACGGCAACAGTTTTTCGCCCGCAAATAGTTCCGTCACCGTCTCGCGCGCGCGCACCAAGTGATGCCGGGCGCCGTCCACCATGACTTCCGCGACGCGCGGGCGGGTGTTGTAATTGGAGCTCATGCTCATGCCATAGGCGCCCGCCGAAAAGATCGCCAGCAGATCGTTGCGTTGCACGTTCAGGCTGCGATCCCGGCCCAGAAAATCGCCGCTTTCGCACACCGGGCCAACCACATCATAGACCTGCGCCTCATTGCTATGCTCCCGCACCGGCCGGATGGCATGGTAGGCATCATACAGGGCGGGCCGTATGAGGTCATTGGTGGCGGCGTCCACGATCACGAAATTCTTGTGCAGGCTATGCTTTAT
>CAYUAZ010000160.1:0-5108 GCA_964442865.1 uncultured Gammaproteobacteria bacterium | reverse complement strand
ATGATCTTGCTAGCCATTTGGTTAATTGCTACGGGGCTCAGAAGCGTGATCAACTTCTGCTTCCAATTCGATTTTCTGAGCTTCGGCGCTATCGCCATTGCTGCTGGCGTTTTAATCTTGTTAAAGCGCTAGGCGCACAATGACTAAACTCGGTAGGGCCTACCTTCTCTGGTTAGGTTGGTAAAATTCTTGAACGTCAATGCGATCATGCTCGGCATGGTCGCATTGATGACCAGCAGGGACAGCCCGAGCGAGACGGCGGCAGGCAGCGTGAGGATAATGAGCACCGGCCGCACCACGGCATTGACAATGCCAAGCAACAGCGCCGCCCCGAGCAACGTCCCTACGCCGTTCACTTAAATGCCTGACACCAACTCAGGCGCCAGCCACAGCCCAAGCGCAACAATCAGCAGACGTAATATGAATCCGGCCATGGGCTTATGTTCTCACTTTGAGTACGGGCCCAAGAAACGGCTGCCATTGAAGTGGATAAGATGCGTTGGTGCATCCGCACTCCACACCTCTGTTTCCCACGCAATCACGGATAGGTGTTTCCGCATGACTTCGCCACGGCTTGGGAAGGCGGTGACATAAACGAGCCCCGCGGTCGAGTTCCTGAACAACTCGGATAACTCGGCATGTCTGCGCCCATCTACCGGGCCACTGCTTGTTACCGCCTCGGCCAGAATTAACCAATTCTTCTCGCGGAAATAAATCACCACGTCCGGCATCTTTCCATGCTGGCCGACGTCGACACGCAGTGTCTTGAGAAGGTCTCGATCGAAGTACCCCCATTTACTGCCTGTGTCACCCACGTAGATGAGTTCGCCATTCGGAACAAAGCGCGGCGAGAACTCTTCGAGAATCGCGCGAATGAGTTCGGAATGTTCACCTGCGCTCAGGGTGATTGTCTCCCCGTCTTTGATCCGGACGGGGATTCTGGCCATGTCGCGATGGCGCGCATATTTATCGGCTAGCGTCTGACGTCCGGAGAGATAAGCGGTTAACGTTCCGCGCCATGATCGCTTCCCGAAGGTGCGGAAAAGCGCGAGCGCGGCGGGCTCCATCTGATAGCAGTTCTTGGGGCTGTTTACGGCGCGGGAAGAGTCGTCCGGATTGTGCATTACTACTCCGGCCGATACCAGTGGCTTGATGCTTTCATCGCGGATGGTTTCGCGGGTGTTTTCCGCGTAGAGGCGCTTGTATTTGGTACGTGCGAAGTCGAGGATTGCGCGGATACCCAGTCTCGGATCTTGAGCATCGCCCCAGGCTCTGTCCTTGGTTAAATCCAGCAAAGCCAGCAGACAGATGGCGGTGCGTTCGTTTAGCTGTTCATTGGGCATGCCCAACTCGCTCAGAACGGTTAGCGCCTCCTGAATATGTATTACTTTGACTGCCATCTTGTCTCGACTTCTTTTATTAATTGGTCGATGGCGGCCTGATCGTTGACTTCTACTGTCGACAGCCGACCAAGCTCCAATAACTGTTCGTGGCTCGGGTAGCGCATCTGCCGCAGGTCTGTCGCATTCACCTGCGTGTGGCCCGAAAAAACCCGGAAATGGGAATCCACGACCGTTGAATTCAGGAACAGCGCCAGACCGTGTGCGGTTTCCTTGTCCATGCCGTGTTTTGCGATATGAAAAACATTCAGATGGTTCTCGAAGCCATAGAACGGCGCAGGCAGTTCATTCGGGCCGATCACGAATGCGACAACCCGGCGGCGTTCTTCCTTGCTGGAGAATCGCTTGGTCAGAACATAGAAGCCCTTGGGCATGAGCCATTTCCGGGTTTCCTCCGCCAACAGAATCGCATTCGGTTTCTTGTGTGTCTTGGGATAAACAAGCTTCCCGTCAGAAAAGTGATGGGCATAAATCAGAGGGACCGTGCCGGGGTCCGGTTCCGGGCGGCAATGCCCCCGCAGCCTGAAATCGACAACGGGACCGGTACAAACCTCAATGCCGAGTTCTTTCAGGCTATGGCTAAATAACCCGTGTGTGCCATCACCGGCATTGGCAAGTACGGGGATGTGAATGAAACGCTCCGCATCGCCATCTTTGACGATCCGGCCGAATGGCAATGCACGCGCGTGGTAATCGCTGAATGTAGCGTCGTGACTCTCGCTCACCGTTACAGCACCTTGTGTCCCGGCCTTCTTGAGCTTGACGATGATGTTCTCCTGGAGCACATCATCATCGCTGAATGCCTTGTTTCTTGCCTCGAAGACATGGATATGTTCGATGGCGCAGCTTTGCAGTAGCTGCTCCCGAAACGGGCGGTAATAGGTCCCATTGCAAAAAGACCTCGGAACGATGGCCACTATCTCGCCCTCTTCCTCCATGAGGAGGATGGCGAGCGCGAGAAACGCGGTATAGAGATTGACCGTCTCGACACCCACATCCCGCAACAAGTAGCGGTGCTTACTGTCGCTCTTTATTTTTCGATAGGGCGGGTTAAGGATGGCATGGGTAAATCGTTGGCCTCCCTCCATCGAGATATTCCAAACCGCATCCTCGATAAAGTCGGAATTATGGATCGTGCTCGCCAAGCCTGTACGGGCATACGAAGCCAGCGTATCGGCCAGATGCATCTTCAATAATGGATCGATCTCCCACGCCTCAATCGAGGTTGTCGAACTTTGGAAGCGATCGAGGAAAACGCTGGTGAGCGAACCCACCCCCGCCCCGGCGTCCAGCAGGTGGATTGTCCTGGTCGGGGCAGAGAAAAGAGACGTCATGAACGTGGCGATTGCCGCCGGCGTCATGAACTGGCCGAGCTCGGATTTTCGGTTCGCCTCAAGCGACCTGCCGACATCCAGTCTTACGGCATCAATAGAGCTTTGGATGGCTATCTCGCCCATGTGGATGATTATGGCAAACCTTGATGATGGATACTACCAAACAGTCTTATGCTGTGAGAGGTTGGGCAGTTATCCATCGAAAATGGCCCATCCCAAATATATCAAGTCCAGGAAAAGAGCGGGTCGGAAGTTATTCCTCAATCGGAAGATGATACTGATCTCTCCGCTTGCACACACTGCAACATCCCATAAGAATACCGCCCACCCAATGCCTCAAACACCGGCTTGAGCGCCTGCCCGTCGTTGGCGCGCAGGGCTGCGCGGATTTGGTTTAGTTCTTCCTCGTCCAGCGGCACGACCTCGTGCAGTTTTATTTCACCGCTTGCAATGGCCTGGGCGAGGTGGTTGTAGAGGGTGGTTTCTTTCAGGCCGCGGCGGGCGGCGATGGCGGGGATGTCGAGCCCGAGGCGGAACAGGCGCAGGGTTTCGGAGGCGGTGTCGGTGACGGGTGCGTCTTTATCATCTTCGCGTGCGTGCGCGCGGATGACTTCGAGAAAATCCTCACCGTAGGCGGCGAGTTTGCGTTCGCCGATGCCGGAGATGTGGGCGAACTCCTCAAGTGTCCGTGGGCGGCGGGCGACCATCTCCGAGAGGGTGGCGTCGTGGAACACGACATAGGGCGGTACGCCTTGCGCCTTGGCGATTTCCAGGCGGCGGGTGCGTAGCGCTTCCCACAGACGTTGGTCGGTTTCCTGGTTGAAGGCGCCGCGCGCTGCGCGGGTGGTTTTTGTTTTCTTGGTCTTTTCGGGCTTGGTTTCGCGGCGCAGCATGACGCGCTCTTCGCCGCGTAACACGGGGCGGCAGGCGTCGGTGAGTTGCAGCGCGCCGTGGCCTTCGAGGTCCACGGCGAGCAGGCCGCGGGCGATGAGTTGGCGGAACACGCCGCGCCATTCGTTGCTGCTCAGTTCCTTGCCGATGCCGAAGGTACTGATCTGGTCATGGCCGAAGCGCTGGATGCGCTCATCGGTTTTGCCCAATAGTACGTCTATCAGATAGTTGACGCCGAAGCGTTGCCCGGTGCGGTGTACGCAGGAGAGCGCCTTTTGTGCGGGCACGCTGGCGTCCCAGGTTTCGGGGGGCTCCAGGCAGGTGTCGCAGTTGCCGCAGGGCCTGGGCTGCGGATCACTGAAGTAGGCGAGCAGCGCCTGGCGGCGGCAGGTGGTGATTTCGCACAAGGCCAGCATGGCGTCGAGCTTGTGGCGCTCGACGCGTTTGCGCGCGGCGTCGGCCTCGCCGGCTTCGAGCATCTGGCGCAGCGTAATCACATCCTGCAGGCCGTAGACCATCCACGCGTCGGCGGGCAGGCCGTCGCGTCCGGCGCGGCCGGTTTCCTGGTAATAGGCCTCGATGCTTTTCGGCAGATTCAAATGCGCGACGAAGCGCACGTTGGGTTTGTCTATGCCCATGCCGAAGGCGATGGTGGCGACGATGATGACGCCTTCCTCGTTGATGAAGCGCGACTGGTTGCGCTCGCGCACCTCGGTGGAAAGCCCGGCGTGATAGGGCAGCGCGTCGAGGCCCTGATCTTTAAGCCAGGCGGCGATTTCGTCCACGCGCTTGCGCGACAAACAGTAGACGATACCGGCGTCGCCCGGATGTTCGCTGCGGATGAAGCGCAGCAGTTGTTCGCGCGCGCTGCCGCCCATGCTGGTCTGACTGATGCGGTAGCGGATGTTGGGGCGATCGAACCCGCTGATGAAAACGCGCGCGTTTTCGAGGCCGAGGCGCGTGATGATCTCGCGCCGCGTAGGCTCGTCGGCGGTAGCGGTGAGCGCGATGCGCGGGATGGCGGGGAAGCGTTCATGCAGCACAGAAAGCTGCATATATTCGGGGCGGAAGTCGTGACCCCATTGCGAGACGCAGTGCGCCTCGTCTATGGCGAACAGCGCAATGTTCGCGCGCGCCAGCAGGTCGAGCGTGCGCGGGGTCATCAGGCGTTCAGGCGCGATGTACAACAGATCAAGCTCGCCGCGCAGCAGTTGCTGTTCGATGGCGCGCGCCGTTTGGGCATCGAGCGTGGAATTCAGAAACGCCGCACGCACGCCGGCCTGCTTGAGCGCCGCCACCTGATCCTGCATCAGTGAAATCAGCGGCGAGATCACGACGCCGGCGCCGGGGCGCACCATGGACGGAATCTGAAAACACAGCGAGTTGCCGCCGCCGGTGGGCATCAGTACCAGCGCATCACTGCCCGCCATGAGTGCGTGGATGACCTCGTCCTGCGGTGCGCGGAACTGTTCGTAGCCGAACA
>CAYUAZ010000159.1:0-5150 GCA_964442865.1 uncultured Gammaproteobacteria bacterium | reverse complement strand
TGGGGCCGGATGGACATATCGCCTCGCTGTTTCCGGCGGCGGGTATCGTGGTTACCGAAAGGGAAGACCGCTACGCGGTGGCGGTCTATGCGGACCGCCTCAAGGCCTGGCGTATCAGCCTCTCGCTGCCGGTCATCGCCCATGCCAAACACATTCTGATGCTGGCGGCGGGCGAAGATAAGGCCGCAATAGTGCGGCGTGCGCTGGGTGCGGCCGAGTCACCTGTCTTGCCCGTGCAGCGCTTGCAACCCGTTCATGAAATCGAGTGGTATCTGGATCAGGCCGCCGCCGCGCAACTGCATGAACGGATGAACGAATGAAGATCTTGGCGGGCGATATCGGCGGCACCAAGACCTTGCTGCTGATTGCCGATTTTCATGAGGGAGATAAAAAGGGGCAGGTCATCTTCGAGCAGCGCTACGAGAGTGCGCGCTATCCCGACTTTACAACACTGCTGAAGGAATTTATCCAGGCGGCGGGTTGGGCGGCTGGCCGTTATATCAATGCCGCCTGTTTTGGGGTGGCGGGGCCGGTGGAGCAAAATCTTAGCGGGCAGTCGGTCAAGGTGACCAATCTGCCGTGGCAGTTGGACAGCAAGGCTCTCGGCCTTGAACTCGGCTTCGATAAAATTCTGCTCATCAATGATTTTCAGGCTGTCGGTCACGGCATCGAGACCCTGGCGCGTGAAGATCTGGTGGATCTCCAGGAGCGTCCGGCGGTAGCGCAGGCTCCGCGTCTGGTGGTCGGTGCGGGCACGGGGCTCGGCATCGCCTTGCTGGTCTCGCGGCCGGGGGGCTATGATGTGTTGCCGTCCGAAGGCGGGCACGCCGGATTCGCTCCCTCCGATACCTTGCAGGTCGCGCTGCTGGAGCACCTGATTAAACGCTTTGGCCGCGCCGGTTATGAGAAGATCCTGTGCGGCCCGGGGTTGGTGAACATCTATGAATTCCTGCGCAGCCGCAGCCGGGTGTCAAATGATGCGCTGCCGCAGCACCTGGTGAAGGATGGTGATCTACCCGCGGCCATCACCACGCTGGCCTTGAGCGGGATAGACAAGACGGCGCAGGTGGCGGTGGATCTTTTTATCGCTATCTATGGCGGCTATGCAGGCAATCTGGCGCTGGTTACGCTACCGTATGGAGGCGTATACGTCGCCGGCGGTATTGCGCCAAAACTGATCGAGAGAATCAACGCGGGCGGATTCATCCGGGCCTTTATCAACAAGGGTTCGATGTCGCACTTGCTGGAGAAGATGCCGGTACGGGTGGTGATGAACCCCAAGGTGGGGCTGATGGGCGCGGCGCTGGCCGCGACCCGGCTATAAACGCTCGGGGCCTTGCTTGATGCGGCCGTTAGCGAGAAAATGCAGGGCATGAGCAAATCTCCTTACAGTATCAAGGTTGATGTCGAGACAGTCTACATCGGCGAGCAATCCGTCCCGGAACTGCACCGCTATGTATTCGCCTACACCGTTACCATCAAAAATACCGGCACTCTCCCGGCCAAGCTGTTGACGCGGCATTGGATCATCACCGACGCCAACGGCAAGGTGCAGGAGGTGCGCGGTGAAGGCGTGGTCGGCGAGCAGCCTTACCTGCGGCCGGGCGAGGATTTTCAATACAGCAGCGGCACGATGCTGGAGACGCCGCTGGGCAGCATGCGGGGCAGCTATCAGATGCTGGCCGACAACGGCGTCGAGTTCGATGCCGAAATACCCGCCTTTACGCTGTCACTGCCGTATACCTTGCATTAAGGTAAAGGGGCTAGCGGTGGATCATTGTGTAGGGTGGGCACGTTGTTTGTGCCCACACAGAATCGCATGCGGCTAGCATGTGGGCACAAACACGTGCCCACCCTACCACTTTACCCCTCACCCCGCACATTACTCAATGCCGCATATTCCTCAAGACTCAGGGTTTCGGCGCGACGGTTCGGGTCTATGCCCGCAGCGCGCATCTGCTGTTCCGTAACCCTGCCACGCAAGGTGTTGCGCAAGGTCTTGCGGCGCTGTGAAAAGGCTTGCTTCACCAGCGCCGCGAATTGGGCTTCATTATTGATCGTCACCGGTGGAGTCGCGTAAGGCGTCAAGCGCACCACGGCCGATTCGATCTTGGGCGCGGGCGTAAACGCGCCCGGGCCGACATTAAACAATTTCTCCATCGCGCAACGGTATTGCAGCATCACGCTCAACCGTCCGTAGTCGGAACCGCCGGGCGCGGAGATCATCCGCTCCACGACTTCCTTTTGCAGCATGAAGTACATATCCCGGATGCAGTCGGCCTGATCGAGCAAATGAAACAGCAGCGGCGTGGAGATGTTGTAAGGCAGATTGCCGGCGATGCGCAACTTCCGGCCGTCGCCCGCGAGCTGCGCGAAATCGAAGCGCAGCGCGTCGGCATTGTAGATGCGCAGGATGCCGTGTCCCGCGCAATAGTCAGTGAGTTTGGGGATGAGGTCGCGGTCCAACTCGACGACATCCAATTCACCCGCCGCTTGCAGCAACGGCAACGTGAGGGCGCCCAATCCCGGCCCGATCTCCACGATGTGTTCGCCGTGCAGGGGTTGAATGGCCGCGACGATGCGCCGGATCATGCCGGGGTCGTGCAGAAAGTGTTGTCCGAAGCGCTTGCGCGGCTGGTGTTTGGCGCTAGTCTCAGCCACGGCTGCGCCTCACCAGATCGAGCGCGGCGTGCAGCGCCGCCGTGAGGCTGCCGGCATCGGCCCGTCCCGTCCCCGCCAAATCCAGCGCCGTGCCGTGGTCTACCGAAGTACGCAGGATGGGCAGACCCAGGGTAATATTGACGGCCCGGCCGAAGCCTTTGTATTTCAATACCGGCAGGCCTTGGTCGTGATACATGGCCAGCACGGCATCGGCCGCTTGCAGATTTGTGGGAGTGAACAGGGTATCGGCGGGCAGCGGCCCCGTGAGGCGCAGTCCCTCGGCGCGCAGCGCCGCCAGCACGGGCTCGATAATCTCGCGTTCTTCGCTCCCCAAGTGCCCACCCTCACCCGCATGCGGATTGAGTCCGCACACCAGAATGTGCGGCCGCGCGATGCCAAAGCGCGTCACCAGATCATGGTGCAGCACACGCAGTACTGCTTCGAGACGCGCGCGGGTGACAGCCTGGCTCACCTTGTGCAAGGGTAAATGGGTGGTCACTAGCGCGACGCGCAAACCCGGCGTCGTCAGCATCATCACCGGCTGGGGTGTGTGCGTCAGCTCGGCGAGAAATTCTGTGTGACCGGAAAAGGTGATGCCCGCATCGTTGATATTACCCTTGTGCACCGGCCCGGTTATCAGGGCGTCGAAGGTCTTGTCCAGGCATCCTGCAACAGCGGCGCGCAAGGTGTCGAGCACATAAGGCGCGTTGCCGCCATCAAGTGTCCCCGCAACTACAGCACGCGCCAGCTTTACGGGCAAAACCTTCAGCACAGCCGGCGCGGTTGCGGCAGGCGCTGTATGCGGATCGAAATGCTCGATGCGCAGAGGCAATCCTAAAATGCGCGCACGCTGTTCAAGCAAAACAGGGTCAGCCACCACGACGATCTCAGCAGGCCACGCTTCTTGAGCGATCTGTATGCACAGATCCGGCCCGATACCGGCGGGTTCACCTGGAGTTAGGGCGAGACGAGGAATCATTTATAGAGGCAGTTGGTAGGGTGGGCACGCCGTTTGTGCCCACACGGAATCACATGCAGTTGGCATGTGGGCACAAACAACGTGCCCACCCTACACACTTTTGCTACTCGTTTTCAATCTTATATTCCACATACGCCTCATCCCGCAAACTGCGCAGCCAGGCTTGCGTTTCCTCTTCTGTCTTGCGCTGCGTAATCAGTTCGCGCGCGCTGGAGCGCCGGAATTCCTCGGTGTTGTCGTGATCCCTGCGCTCGATGAGCTGCACGATGTGCCAGCCGAATTGGGTCTGGAAGGGCTCGCTGATCTGGCCGGGTTGCAGTGAGTTCATCACCTCCTCGAAGCGCGGCACGAGGTCGCCGGGATTGACCCAACCGAGACTGCCGCCGTTGGTAGCGCTGGAGGCGTCATCGGAGTGGGAGCGCGCCAACGGTGCGAAATCTTCGCCGCCCTCGATGCGCAGCTTGAGTTGCGCGAGGCGGGTCTCGGCTTCCTTGTCGGAAACCAGTTCGTTGGGGCGCACCAAAATATGGCGCACCTGTGATTGTTTGACGATGCGCGTGCCTTGAGCGCCGCCGCGTTTGTCCAGCAGCGTGACGAGGTGGAAACCGCTGGCGCTGCGGATGAGATCGGACACATCGCCTGGTTTTAGAGTGGGAACGACCTCCGCGAACAGGGTGGGCAATTGTCCGGTCTTAAGCCAGCCCAGATCGCCGCCCTGCAAGGCTTGCTGGTCATTGGAGACGGCACTGGCGGTTTGTTTGAAGTCGGCGCCGGCGCGCAATTTTGCCAACACTTCTTCAGCCTTTTTGTTCGCCGTTTGTACCTGCTCCGGGGTGGGCGCTTCAGGAAGTGCGATGAGGATTTGCGCGACGTGATATTCATTATCGCCGCCGCCCGTGTCGCCTTGCAACTTCTGGGTAGCCAGCAGATTTTCCACCTCCTGCTCGGTCACGGTGATGCGATTGGCGATCTGACGCTGGCGCAGGCGCGAAAGGACGATCTCGGTACGGATGTTTTCCCGGAAGGCGGCGAAGTCGAAGCCGTCGCGTTCGAGCACGCTGCGAAACTCTTTGAGCGACATGTTGTTTTGCTTGGCGATGGTCTCGATGGCGCGATTGAGTGTGTCATCGTCTATCTTGATGCCGGAGGAATCGGCGAGTTGCAGTTGCAGGCGCTTGAGGATGAGCCGCTCCAGAAGCTGTTTATCCAAAATGTCATCCGGCGGGATCTCGATATTCTGCTGGCGCATTTGCTGGGTCACGGTGCGCTTTTCCACTGCCAGATCGCTCCGGGTAATCACGTTGTCGTTGACTACGGCGAGGATGCGGTCCACCTCTGCGGCGGAGGCTGCGGCGTGAGCGGCGTTGAGTGAGAATGCGCAGCAGATCAAACTGGACAACAACACGATGGATGAATGGCGTACGGAAAGCTTCATGATTAGTCGTTCCAATATGACACTAGTGTCCGGTTAAATTGAGACGTGCCGGCGGCAACGTCAACATTGATAAGG
>CAYUAZ010000158.1:0-5175 GCA_964442865.1 uncultured Gammaproteobacteria bacterium | reverse complement strand
GCGCTTTCTCGCAGAATTCCGCCTTGCCTAAAGCCAAAATCCACTATTTTTAGAGATGCCCTTACGGTTGCTGCGCTGCCAGTTCCAGCCTGAGTATAGTAGGCATGAGGTGTCGCTGCAACTAGGCCGCGCCGCTGTGCTAAAGTAGACATTAACACGCTATGGCAAACCCCCCTCTCATCGGTCTCACTACATACGGACGCAGCGCCGACAATCGCTACACCCTGCCGGCGGAATATGTGGATGCGGTGCGCCGCGCCGGCGGCATCCCGGTGCTGCTGGCCCCCGGCGAACCCTGCTGGGAGCGGGTGCTGGATACGCTGGACGGCCTGATACTCACCGGCGGCGGCGACATTGACCCGGATCGCTATAGCGGCCGGCGGCACCCGACTCTCTATGGCGTGGATCAAGAGCGCGACACCCTCGAATGGGCGCTGGCGCGCCATGTCGTAGCCTCCGGCATGCCGACGCTCGGCATCTGTCGCGGCGCGCAGATCCTGAATGTGGCCCACGGCGGCAGCCTCATCGAACACATCCCCGATGAGGCCGGCGAGGCAGTGCTGCATCGGGCCCCGCCGCGCGAACCGATCCCGCATAGCGTCAAGCTCAAACCGGGATCGCGGCTCGCGCAACTGCTCGGGCGCGACGAAATCAGCGTCACCTCCTGGCATCACCAGGCGCCGCGCCAGGTCGCCGCCGGTTTCGAGGTGGTGGCGCACGCGACCGACGGGATTATCGAGGCCATAGAGATGCCTGCGCATCCCTGGCTGATCGCCGTGCAGTGGCACCCCGAACTCAGCGCAGCCAGCGACCCCCTCCAGCAGCGGCTGTTCGACGCCGTCGTCGCCGCAGCGCGCGCCCGGAACAGGTGAACTACCTCCACAGCTTTCATGCCGGAAACGTCGCCGATGTGTTCAAACACATCGTGCTGACCGAGGTGCTGCGCGCGCTACAAAATAAGGACACGCCGTTTTGCGTAGTAGATACCCATGCCGGGAGCGGTGTCTATGCGCTGAAAAAACCGGGAGAATTCGAGCAGGGCATTGCCTTGCTTTGGCCGGAGCGCAAACAGTGGCCGGCCTTCGCCGGATATTTTTCCGTTATTGAAAAACTAATCGGCGCGAGAGATATAAAACGCTACCCCGGTTCGCCGTACATCATTCGCGAATATCTGCGCGCGCAAGACCGGGCGGTGTTCATGGAGTTGCGCGAACAGGAGTACCGGCATCTCAGAGATGGTTTCGGCGACACAAAAAATATCGGCGTACATCATGCCGATAGCTGGAAGACATTAAAGAGTTTCGTGCCGCCCAAGGAGAATCGGGGAGTGGTGTTGATAGACCCTCCCTATGAGGCGGCGGATGATTTTGATAACGTGCTTGCTGCGCTCAGGTATGGCGCCAAACATTGGCGCAACGGCATTTATATGGCGTGGTACCCCATCAAATCACGCAACACAGTAGCGCGGCTTCATGAAGGGGTGCGGGGTTTGGGTATGGGAGCGCATGCCGTGGAATTCCTGACGCTGCCGGATGATGTGGACAACCGCTTAAACGGCAGCGGCCTGGTGATTGTGAACGCGCCGTGGAAGTTGCTGGACACCTTGAAAGAGCTGTTGCCGCCGCTGGCCGAGCGCCTGGCGGGTGCGAGCGGCAGGCCGGAGGTGAGAGTTATAGACTTGTCGTAGGCCTTCGCCTCAGCCTTCCTGCCCCACATAACTCACGCTTGAAATATCGACAGAGATTACGGCTCAGAAATTTCGAGTTAAGTAGGGTGGGCACGCCGTTCGTGCCCACGTGTTTACTCACCAAATGTCCCCTGCTCCAATTTTGTATCGGCGGTTCCCCAATCCATCGTGTACATGCCCTGTTTGACATAGCGGAAAAATGTTGAGTAAGGCCATAGAGCAGCGCGCTCGCAGTGTCCATGCTTCACCGGGTTGTAATGAATGTAATCAATATGGCGTATAAAATCGCCGTCATCCCGGATTTGATGTTCCCAATAGCGCCGCTGCCAGATCGTGGATTCCCTGTGTTTGCGCTTCGAGGGCGTTATCCAATCTTCACGTTTGTATTGGCTCGCGCAGGCCAGGCTGACCTTGCGTTTAATCATGGCCCAACGAGTGGCAAAGTCGCTGTCACTCTCAGGCAATGTCCAGATACAATGCAAATGATCCGGCAACAATACCCAGGCATCAATGGTAAATGGGCGCAGGCTCTGCACCTGTTTAATCGCATGACGCAGTGCCGTCCGGATGGGTTCGTCGCATAGTATTGCTTGGCGGCGGTAACTGACCACGGTGAAGAAATAGGTGGCCCCTGCGGTGTTTGCTCGCCGGTATTGTGGCATAGTTATGTGAACTTGTTGCTCACCTTTACATTGTGGGTGGGCACAAACGGCGTGCCCACCCTACTTAGCTTGGATGTGGAATCCACCCTTCGAAAATTTATCAGGGGGGTCAGGTAATGCGGTCATCTTCCGGGATATGGATACTAAGCGCATCCGCTACCGCTTGAGCCTGCTTGATGTTCCAAGTCGGCGCTTGATCGCTTTTAGAGTAAACGCCGTTGGACAACCCGATTAAATTCTTCCGGGCACCCAAGATATTCGCGTGGGAAGGTAGGAAAAAAAGACCACCCACAAAGGAATAGACTGGGATCACCCTTACCTCTGCCGCAAGCTGCGCAGACAACGAGCGCAGCTTTTTCTGCGCTTCCTTTTCGCTTTCTGCAGTTCCGACACCTGGATTTGAATAGACGCTGGCATAGAAATTCAGTGCATGGGAAATTCTTCCTATCGTTCGCTTTAGTTCTTGGATAGGGTCAATTATGAGCTTTAGTAAGATTTGCCCCGCAACAAATACGGTGACACCAGCAAGGATGGTTTCGAAGACGGATGGCGAAATCATTGTCTGTAGCCCTACTAGGATTAGACGCCCTAAAGCGATTAGCAAAATTATACACCTTCTACCTAGTGTAGAGTCTGTCGGGAAGGCGGAGCTATTAGACGCGCTCCAACACGGGTTTCAGGTATTGGCCCGTGTAGGAATGGGGCTGTGCAGCGATGTCTTCCGGGGTGCCGGTGGCGATGATTTCACCGCCCTTGTCGCCGCCTTCGGGGCCGAGGTCTATCACCCAGTCGGCGGTCTTGATGACGTCGAGGTTGTGTTCGATGACGACGATGGTGTTGTTGCGGTCGCGCAGGCTGTGCAGCACGCCGAGCAATTGTTCGATGTCGTGGAAGTGCAGGCCGGTGGTGGGTTCGTCGAGGATGTACAGGGTGTTGCCGGTGTCGCGGCGGGACAGTTCGCGCGATAATTTTACGCGCTGCGCCTCGCCGCCGGAGAGGGTGGTGGCGTTCTGGCCGAGCTTGATGTAGGACAGGCCGACATCCATGAGCGTTTGCAGTTTGTGGGCGATGGCCGGCACGGCGTCGAAAAATACCCGCGCGTCCTCCACCGTCATTTGCAGTACTTCATTTATGTTGCTGCCCTTGTAGCGCACCTCCAACGTCTCGCGGTTGTAGCGCTTGCCTTTGCAGATATCGCAGGCGACGTAGATGTCCGGTAAAAAGTGCATTTCCACTTTGATTAAGCCGTCGCCCTGACAGGCTTCGCAGCGTCCGCCCTTGACGTTGAAGCTGAACCGTCCCGGTGTGTAGCCGCGCGAGCGCGCCTCCGCGGTGCCTGTGAACAGCTCGCGGATGGGGGTGAACAGACCGGTGTAAGTCGCCGGATTCGAGCGCGGTGTGCGGCCGATGGGGCTTTGGTCTATGTCTACTACTTTGTCGAATAGTTCGAGGCCGCTGATCGAAGCGTAAGGTGCGGGCTCTTCGGAGGCGCCGTGCAGTTCGCGCGCGACCAAGCGGTACAAGGTGTCGTTGATGAGGGTGGATTTGCCGGAGCCCGATACGCCGGTGATGCAGGTCATCAGGCCGGCGGGGATTTCGAGCGTGACATTCTTGAGGTTGTTGCCGCTCGCGCCTTGCAGGCGCAGGCAACGTTTTTTATTTACAGGCGTGCGCTGTTCAGGCACGGCGATGCGTTTGCGGCCGGAGAGATATTGCCCCGTCAGCGAGGCGGGATGGTCCATGATGTCTTGCGGCGTGCCTTGCGCGACGATGCGTCCGCCGTGCACGCCGGCGCCGGGGCCGATGTCCACCATGTGATCGGCGCTGCGAATGGCGTCTTCGTCGTGCTCCACGACGATCACGGTGTTGCCGAGATCACGCAAATAGGTGAGGGTTTTGAGCAGGCGCTGATTGTCGCGCTGGTGCAGGCCGATGGAAGGCTCGTCGAGGATGTACATCACGCCCACCAGCCCCGCGCCGATCTGGCTGGCAAGCCTGATGCGCTGGGCCTCTCCGCCCGACAAGGTTTCGGCGCTGCGGTCGAGGGTGAGATAATTCAATCCAACATTGACCAGAAAGTTGAGGCGTTGGCTGATCTCTTTGACGATCTTGTCGGCGATCTCGCCGCGCCGGCCGGGTAGTTTAAGGTGGGAGAAAAATGTGAGCGCCGCTTCGACCGGCATGGCGCTGACGGCGGGGAGACTGTGCTGCGTAATGTAAACGTGGCGGGCGGCTTTATTAAGGCGCGAGCCCTCGCATTCAGGGCAAGATTGCGTGCCGAGATATTTGGCCAACTCTTCGCGCACTACGTTGGATTCGGTCTCGCGGTAGCGGCGTTGCAGGTTGGGGATGACGCCCTCGAAGGGGTGGGGGCGGGCGCTGAGCTTGCCGCGTTCATTGGGATATTTGAAGGCGATGATCTGTGCGCCGCTGCCGTACAGAATAATATCGCGCAGCCGTTTGGGCAGATCTTGAAAGGGGGTATCGAGATCGAATTCGTAGTGTTCGGCGAGCGCGCTGATGAGGTTGAAATAATAGGCGTTGCGCCGGTCCCAGCCGCGTATCGCGCCGGCCGGTAAACTCTGCTCCGGGTGCGCCACGACGCGGGCGGGATCAAAGAATTGTTTGACGCCGAGACCGTCGCAGGCCGGGCAGGCCCCGACCGGGCTGTTGAAGGAAAACAGCCGCGGTTCCAATTCGCTCAAACTGTAGCCGCAGATGGGGCAGGCGAATTTGGCCGAGAACACCAGATCGGCCGGTGTTTTTCCCTTGGCGCTGTCCATATAGGCGACGCGCACCATACCCTCGCTCAAGGCCAGCGCCGTC
>CAYUAZ010000157.1:0-5192 GCA_964442865.1 uncultured Gammaproteobacteria bacterium | reverse complement strand
AACCCTGGACATCCCAGCGTAGCGGGACTGCGTAGCGCCAGGATGGAATTTTTCAGAGTTTCCGTAACAAGCAGCCGGAAATAAGGAGCAACTATCCAGTATCATATTGCCCTTGTCACTTGCCGCTTGTAACTCTCTATGGCCCAATACATCTACACCATGAACCGCGTCGGCAAGGTCGTGCCGCCGAAGCGCGAAATCCTCAAGGACATCTCCCTGTCGTTTTTCCCCGGCGCCAAGATCGGCGTGTTGGGTGTAAACGGCTCCGGCAAATCCACGCTGTTGCGCATTATGGCGGGGGTGGACAAGGATTATCTGGGCGAGGCGCGTCCGCAGCCGGGTATCCGTATCGGTTTCTTGTCGCAGGAGCCGCAGCTCGATCCGGCCAAAGACGTGCGCGGCAACGTGGAAGAAGGTATCAGCGAGACCAAGGCGCTGCTGGATCGCTTCAATGAAGTGAGCATGCGTTTCGCAGAGCCCCTCAGTGAGGATGAAATGAACACCCTGCTCGAAGAGCAAGCCAAGTTGCAGGACGCGATTGAGGCCGCCGGCGCCTGGGAACTGGAACGCACCCTGGAAATCGCGGCCGATGCCCTGCGTCTGCCGCCGTGGGAAGCGGATGTGACCACGATTTCCGGAGGCGAGCGCCGCCGCGTGGCGTTGTGCCGGTTGCTGTTGTCCAAACCCGACATGCTGCTGCTCGACGAGCCCACCAATCACCTCGACGCCGAATCCATCGCCTGGCTGGAGCGTTTTCTGCACGACTACCCCGGCACGGTGGTTGCGGTGACCCATGACCGCTATTTTCTCGACAACGTCGCGGGTTGGATACTGGAACTCGACCGTGGTCACGGTATCCCGTGGGAGGGCAACTACTCTTCATGGCTGGAGCAGAAGCAAAAACGCCTGGCGGTTGAAGAGAAGCAGGAGACTGCACGGCAGCGCGCCATGAAAGCCGAGTTGGAGTGGGTGCGCACCAATCCCAAAGGGCGGCATGCCAAGAGCAAGGCGCGCCTAGCGGCGTTCGATGACCTCGCCTCGCAGGAAACGCAGAAGCGCAACGAAACCAAGGAACTGTACATCCCGCCCGGTCCGCGCCTCGGCGACCTGGTGGTGGAGGCAAAAAATCTGCGCAAGGGTTACGGCGACCGCCTGCTGATTGATGATTTGAGTTTCAATCTGCCGCGCGGCGGCATCGTCGGCATCATCGGTCCCAACGGCGCCGGCAAGACCACCCTGTTCCGTATGATGACCGGCCAGGAACAACCCGACGGCGGCACGCTACGCATCGGCGACACCGTGCAACTCGCCTACGTGGACCAGTCGCGCGACTCGCTGGACGGCAAGAAAAACGTCTGGGAGGAACTCTCCGACGGCCAGGACATCATTACCGTCGGCAAATTCGAGATGCCCTCGCGCGCCTACGCGGGACGCTTTAACTTCAAGGGCTCGGATCAGCAAAAGCTGGTCAAGGATTTATCCGGCGGCGAGCGCAACCGCTTGCATCTCGCCAAGCTGCTCAAGAGCGGCGGCAACGTGCTGCTGCTCGACGAACCCACCAACGATCTGGACGTAGAAACCCTGCGCGCCCTGGAAGAGGCGCTGCTCGGCTTCCCCGGCTGCGCGGTGGTCATCTCCCACGACCGCTGGTTTCTGGACCGCATCGCCACCCACATGCTCGCCTTCGAGGGCGAGGGCGTGGTCACCTGGTTCGAAGGCAACTACGCCGACTACGAGGCCGACCGCCACCGCCGCCTCGGCACCGACGCCGACCAGCCGCACCGCTTGAAGTATAAAAAGCTCAGCCAGTGAAGCGCTCGAGGTAGTTTCGGCCTGTAACATCAAGATACAAGATGTGAGGTACCCTCTATTCCGTGTCGGCCTGAGCGCGAATGGGAAGAGTAGGGTCAGGAAGAGTAGGGTCAGGCCTTTACTTTCTACTTCACCTTGTCTAATATTTGCTCATGACCCGCCCGCTCCGCCTCGAATTTCCCGGCGCCGTTTATCACCTCACCGCCCGGGGTGACCAGCGCGAGGACATCTTCTTCGACGACGCCGACCGGCTGATCTTCCTTAACCTCCTGGCGAAGGAAGTACACCAGCAGCACTGGCGGCTCTACGCCTATTGCCTCATGAGCAACCACTACCATCTGCTCATCGAGACTCCCGAGGGCAAGCTGGTGAACGGCATGCGCCGGCTCAACGGCGTCTACACCCAAGCCTTTAATCGCCGCCACGGCCGAGTTGGCCATGTCCTGCAGGGCCGCTACAAGAGCATCCTCGTGGACAAGGACGCTTATCTCCTGGAACTGGCCCGCTACATCGTGCTCAATCCGGTGCGGGCCGGCATGGCCCAACGCGTCGAGGACTGGCCCTGGAGCAGTTACGCCATCACTGCGGGCAAACGTGAAGCGCCGGGCTGGCTTGATGCTGAGTGGATCACAAAACAATTCGGCGCCAACCCCATCGCTGCCCGGCAAGCCTATCGCCACTTTGTGCGGGAGGGCGTGGACGGCGCCTCGCCGTGGGAAGCTCTGCGCGGCCAAGTCTACCTGGGGGAAGACAAGTTTCTCGCGCACATGGAAAAGCTCGCGGCGGAACAAGACAAGCAAGGCATCCCGGCGAGCCACCGCCAGCCGACGCGCCCCGACGCGGAGGCGGTGTTGACAGCGGTGGCAAAGGCGTTTGGTGTCACACCGGAACAGGCGCAAAATCGCAGCCATCAGCCGGCATTTCAAGCTTGGGTTTATTTTCTACGCCGTGCGGCGAATCTAAGCCTGCGCGAGGCAGCGGATAAAGCGGGCATTTCGCCCGGCCGCATTTCGCAGATTCAGCGGACGATTGAGGCAGCGGAGCCCGAACCGGTGCTGGCTGGATTGAAGCGTAGGTATAATGTAAAGGCCTGACCCTTTCATCCCTTTTAAACATCCCTTTTAAAGGCCTGACCCTTTCATCCCTTTCATCCTTTCGGGAATGTACGCTCCCCCTCATCTCTGGTTAAGACTGGCGCCGGGATCGCTCCTGCGCATCCATGCGCCCGCGACATTCGCACTTTCGTCGCTTCCGCTATCCTGCTCCGCTCGAAAGCCCAGGGTCCGCCTTCCCGGCGAACCCGCTCGGCGAGACTCGTCTCGCCCCTGTGCAGCACAAAAAAACGGGCGCTTGCGCGCCCGTAAATCCACCCTAATGGAGTAGGAGTAACCGGTTATAAGTTATACCCACGCTCGTTGTGTTGCAAGAGATCCAGGCCTTCGGTCTCTTGTTCTTCGTTGACCCGCAGGCCCATCACGGCGTCCAGTACCTTGAGGATGACATAGCTCACCACCGCGCACCAGATGAGGGTGACCAGCACGACCTTGAACTGGATAAAGAGTTGCGTGCCGATGGCGAGGTCCACCTTAGAACCACCCATGCTCGCGGCAGCAAAGACGCCCGTCAGCATGGCGCCGACGATGCCGCCCACGGCATGCACGCCGAAGGCGTCCAGCGAATCGTCATAACCCATGGCGCGTTTCAGGCTGGATGAGGCCCAGAAGCAGACCACGCCGGCCGCCGCACCGATCGCAATCGCACCCATCGGGCCGACATAGCCCGAGGCGGGTGTAATGGCGACCAAGCCCGCGACCGCGCCGGTCACAATGCCTAATACGCTGGGCTTACCGTGTTTCAGCCATTCGGCGAACATCCAGCCTAAGGCCGCAGCGGCGGTGGCGATTTGCGTTACGGCCATCGCCATGCCCGCGGTGCCGTTCGCTGCCACCGCACTGCCCGCGTTGAAGCCGAACCAACCGACCCAGAGCAGACAGGCGCCGGTCACGGTGAGCGTAAGGTTATGCGGCGCCATGGCAGTGGCCGGATAGCCCTTTCGCTTGCCGAGTACCAGTGCCGTGACCAGGCCCGCGATACCGGCGTTGATGTGCACCACGGTGCCGCCGGCGAAATCCAGCACGCCCCAGTCCCACATCAGGCCGCCGTCGCCGCTCCACACCATGTGCGCGATGGGGGCATAGACCAGCGTAAGCCACAGGGCCATGAACCACAGCATCGCGGAGAATTTCATGCGCTCGGCGAAGGCGCCGACGATCAGCGCCGGGGTGATGATGGCGAAGGTCATCTGGAAGGTCATGAACACGGTCTCCGGTATCGAGACCCAGACGGCTTCCACCGTGACGCCGCTCAGGAACGCCTTGTTCAAGCTACCAAAGAACGAGTGCAGATTGGTGACGCCCTTTTCCATGCCGCCGGTATCGAAGGCGAGGCTATAGGCATACAACACCCACAGCACCGTGACCAGCGAGGTGATGGCGAAGCACTGCATCAGCACCGACAGTACGTTTTTGCTGCGCACCATGCCGCCGTAGAACAGCGCCAGGCCGGGGATGGTCATGAGCAGCACCAGCGCGGTGGAGGTCATCATCCAGGCGGTGTCACCCGAATTCAGGGTGGGCGTCGGGGCTGCGGGAGCCGCTGCCGGAGCCTCGGCCGCAGGGACAGGGGCTAACGCTTCCTCAGCCATTACCCATGACGAGAGCCCCAGGCTTAGTGTGAGCAACAAAGCGCTCCAAATTATTTTGTTTTTGAAAATCTTCATGTGGTTATCCCTCATCATCACAGTGCATCCTTCCCGGTCTCGCCGGTACGAATGCGCACGACCTCTTCCAGATTAAAGACGAAGATCTTGCCGTCACCGATCTTGCCGGTGTTGGCGGCCTTGCTGATCGCCTCGATGACCTGCTCGACCAGTTCCGTGGACACTGCGGTTTCCAGTTTGATCTTGGGAAGAAAGTCCACGACATACTCGGCGCCGCGGTACAGTTCGGTGTGGCCTTTCTGTCTGCCGAAACCGCGCACCTCGGTGACCGTGACCCCTTGCACCCCGATCTCGGACAAGGCCTCGCGGACATCGTCGAGCTTGAAGGGCTTGATGATTGCTGTGATTAATTTCATTTAACCTCCTTATGACTACGAACAGAAAACACTGCTGTTCCATCAGCACTTTCCATGCCATGAAGAAAATAAATTTAAAAACAATAAGTTGCATTTACTACCCCCAACACACCACGGACTGAGGCACCATAATCGCGCCTCGCAAACAAGATGCCGCACCAAAACGGTGCTGCGCTGAAAGATCAGGAGTCTAGAGCATTTTTGATTTAAGTATTTACATATATATGTTATAGTATCCCCTCCAC
>CAYUAZ010000156.1:0-5283 GCA_964442865.1 uncultured Gammaproteobacteria bacterium | reverse complement strand
GCATTTTGAGCGCATTTCCAACGCGGCCATCGTGGCTTTAGCGGATTTTTAGAGGTGCCCGTTATTTGTAGCCCGCCCTGTCCATTAGCATCACCGCCTTGGCCTGCAACTTGCCTGCCTCGGAGACATTGATCGTGTCGTGCTTGAACTCGCCCCACGAGGCCACCAGCGGATCAGGCTTCACCTTCGGGTTGGCGGGAAACTCCATATTGGAATCGGCAAACAGATTCTGCGCCTGCTCCGACGACAGCCACTCCAGCAGCTTCAAGGCGGCCTCCGGGTGCTTGGCGTGACGGGTGATACCCGCGCCGGAGATATTCACGTGCACGCCATTTTCGTTCTGATTGGGCCAGAAGATACCGATCGGCGTCTCCGGGTGTTTTTTCTTGAGACGGCCGAAATAATAGCTGTTCACAATGCCCACATCGCACTGCCCGGCCGCCATCGCATCGAGCAGCTTCTCGTCGTCGGAGAATACATCAGTGGCGAGGTTGGGAATCCAGGATTTGACGATCGCTTCGGTCTTGGGCTCGCCGTAGCGCGAGATCATCATCGCCACCAGCGATTGGTTATAGACCTTTTTGGAACTGCGCAGGCACAAACGCCCCTTCCATTTCGAATTACCGAGGTCTTCGTAACTGACCAGGTCGGCCGGTTTCACCTTTTTGGTGTTATACACGATGGTGCGGGCGCGCACCGACAGGCCGTACCACTGCCCGTCCGGGTCGCGCAGATGGGCCGGGATATTTTCCTCCAGCACCTTGGAACTGACCTTCGCCAACATGCCGCGCTCGGCGGCCTGCCACAGGTTCCCCGCGTCCACGGTCATCAGCATATCTGCCGGGGTCTTGTCGCCTTCGGCCTGGAGGCGCTCCAGCAACGGGCCCTCCTTGCCGGTCACAAACTTGACCTTGACGCCGGTCTCCTTGGTGTAGGCGGCAAACAGCGGCTTGATCAATTGTTCGTTACGGGCCGAGTAGACCACCACCGTATCTGCGGCGTGAACCGTAGGGATCAGGGTGAAACCGCCCAGTACCAAGGCGCTTAACAACGTGCGATACAGTCTATTCATAAAACTCTCCACTCAATCTTCCAAGGTGCGAGGCGCACTTAATACTAATGATAATTATTATCATTTATAAATTCAACAGTTTTTTTTTGTTTGGAGTGTTCTTTTTTTTAAGCGTCTCCGAATGGGGGCAGGAAATGCTGGCGGGGTTGATGGGAGCCGTAGCTTGGGGTGTAGCTGTCGCTCTTGTGCAGCAATAACAAAGGCCAGCTTGCGCTGGCCTTTGGGTGATGCGGAGTTGTTGCTTTGAATTACTTCGCGAGTGACAGGATAAACTCCGCCAGCTTCTCGATGTTCTCGTCGGAGACACGGGGGGAGTAGGCCGGCATCGTACCCATCTTCCAGCGGTCCTTGCCGCCCTTGTGTATCCAGGTAACCAGATTCGCCTTGGCGCCCGCATCACCCTTGTACTTGGCAGCGACATCGTTCCAGGACGGACCGACGCGCTTCTGCTCAATGGAATGGCAAGCGAGACAGCCGCTTTCCTTCGCCAGGGCCTTACCGGCTTCCATATCCAGGGCGGCATTCGCCTGACCGGCCAACAACAGGGCGGCCGCTGCGCCACCAATCAACCAATTTTTTTTCATTACTTTCTCCTTAAAATGCTGTTTAAAATTAAATTAAAATCAGGGTTTGCTCTCAGGCGATGCCGGCAGCTACTGACTGATCCGTTATTATCTCACGATCTTAGCCCTAAAGATCAAGCGCGTTATAGTTTCCGGCACTCAATCTTACCGATATGCAAGATCTTTACCATTCGCACCGATTTCGACCGCTAAACCGTTTGCAAGTTCGCATAGGCCACCATCAGCCACTTGCTCCCGCCGCGTCCGAAACTGATCTGCACCCGGGCCTGTTCGCCCTGACCCTCATAGTTCAGCACCACCCCCTCGCCAAATTTGGCGTGGCGCACCTGCTGGCCCAGCCGCAGCGAGCCCTCCGGTGACGGGCTTGCGGCTGACGAAACTGAGGAGGGGCGGGGTCGCTCGCGCGACGCGAGTCCTGCGCCGTACTTCCCAGGGGCGGCCCCGCTGAGGCGCACCTCGCTGGTCAGTTCCTCCGGCACCTCGCGCAGAAAACGCGAGGGGCGCGGATAGGTCTCCGAGCCATGCAGGCGGCGGGTCTCGGCGTGGGTGAGGTAAAGATGGTGCTGGGCGCGGGTCATGCCGACATAGCACAAGCGGCGTTCCTCTTCGAGCCGGCCGGGCTCTTCCGCCGACATCCGGTGGGGAAACAGCCCCTCTTCCATGCCGGTCAGAAACACCAGCGGAAACTCCAGTCCTTTGGCCGAATGCAGGGTCATGAGCTGTACGCAATCTTCCCAGGCCTGACCCTGGCCCTCGCCGGCCTCAAGTGCGGCATGCGCCAGAAAGGCGGAGAGCGGATCTAAGCCCTCGTCATTGTCGGGCTGAAAATAGCGCGCGGCGTTGACCAACTCTTCCAGATTTTCGAGCCGCGCCTGGCCTTTCTCGCCTTTTTCCTTGGCGTGGTGATCAAGCAGTCCGCTATGCCGCAGGATATGTTCAGTCTGTTCGGCCAGGCCGAGGCCGGTAGTCTCCTGCGCCAGGCGTTCGATGAGGTTGAGAAATCCCGCCACGGCATTGGCGGCGCGCGCCGGCAGGGTCGCCTGTCTAATCAGACCGTGCGCAGCCTGCCACAAGGTGATGCCCTGCGCGCGCGCCTCGGCGCGGATCACCTCCAGGCTGCTGTCGCCGATGCCGCGGGTGGGCAGGTTCACCACTCGCTCGAAAGAGGCGTCGTCGGCGCGGTTGGCGATGAGCCGCAGGTAGGCGAGCGCGTCCTTGATCTCGGCGCGCTCGAAAAAGCGCAAACCGCCGTAGACGCGATAAGGCATGGCGGCCTGTAACAGGGCCTCCTCGATGACCCGCGACTGGGCGTTGGAGCGGTACAAGATGGCGGCCTCCACGCGCCGTCCGCCCTGCGCCACCCACTGGCGGATGCGCTACACCACAAAGCGCGCCTCGTCCAGATCGTTGAAGGCGGAGTAAACCAGTATGGGCGTGCCCTGCTCACCCGCCGTCCACAGATTCTTGCCGAGCCGCCCGCTGTTATGGGCGATCAGCGCGTTGGCGGCGTTGAGGATAGTGGCGGTGGAGCGGTAATTTTGCTCCAGACGCAACACGCGGGTGTCGGGATAGTCCTTGCTGAACTGCTGGATGTTTTCAATGCGCGCACCGCGCCAGCCGTAAATGGACTGATCGTCGTCGCCGACCATGAACAGCTTGTTGTTATTGCCCGACAGCAGACGCAGCCAGCTATATTGTATGGCATTGGTGTCCTGGAACTCATCCACCAGAACGGCGCGGAAACGCTGCCGGTAATGCGCCAGCACCTCCGGCTGAGTGCGCCACAGATCATGGGCGCGCAACAGCAGTTCGGCGAAGTCCACCAGCCCCGAGCGCTCGCACATCTCCTCGTAAGCGCGGTAGATGCGCAGCATCTGACGCAGCTGCGGGTCGCCGTTGTCGGCGATTTGCTGCGGGCGCTGACCTTCGTCCTTGCGCGCGTTGATGAACCACTGCGCCTGCCGCGGCGCCCATTGCGCCTCGTCCAGATTCAGGGCCTTCAGCACCCGGCGTATCGCGCGGTATTGGTCTTCGCCGTCCAGGATCTGAAAGGTCTGCGGCAGCCCGGCCTCGCGCCAGTGGGCGCGCAGCAGCCGGTGCGCCAGGCCGTGGAAGGTGCCGACCCACATCCCGCCGACGGAGACGCCCAGCAACTGTTCGATGCGTCCGCGCATGCCTGCCGCCGCCTTGTTGGTGAAGGTCACCGCGAGGATGCCGAACGGCGAGACCTGGCCGGTCTCGATCAACCAGGCGATGCGATGCACCAGCACGCGGGTCTTGCCGCTGCCCGCGCCCGCCAGTATCAGCAAGGAGCCGGGCGGCGCGGTGACCGCTTCACGTTGGGCGTCGTTTAAGGGATCGAGCAGGTGAGAAACATCCATGCGCCGATTTTAGCACATCGCAGTAACGCGCCCGGACAGCGGCGGGCTGTGATAATCAGTACAATAGCGCATGCTTCCCCAACATGAATTGGAACAGTTTCAACGCGACGGCTACATCATCGTACCTGCGCTGGCGAGCGCCGCCGAGGTCGCCGCGATGCAGGCGGTCGCGGAACGGGCGCTGGCGGAAAACACGGCGCCGGTTGAATACGAGGCGGACCTGCATTATCCGGGCGCGCCGCCCTCGCGCGACGCGCCCGGTGGACGCACCGCGCGGCGCTTGCTGCAAGCATATGCGCGAGATGGAGTGTTCAAGTCTTGGGCGACGAAGCCTGCCGTCGTTGAGAAACTGCGGCAACTGTTGGGTCCTGACTTGGTCTTGTCGCAGGGCCATCACAACTGCATCATGACCAAGCAGCCGCACTACAGCAGTGACACGCTCTGGCATCAGGACATCCGTTACTGGGCCTTCGAGCGCCCCGAGCTGGTGAGCGCGTGGCTGGCGCTGGGGCCGGAATCTCCGGAAAACGGCGGCCTCTACGTACTGCCGGGCACTCACATCATGAGCTTTGCGCCGTCGCGCATGGACGAGGCGCAATTTCTACGCACCGACCTTGCCGAGAATCAGGCGCTCCTCGCCACCCAAGTCCCGGTGCTGCTTGCCGCGGGGGACGTGCTGTTCTTTCACTGCCGCACCGTGCATGCGGCCGGCCGCAACCAAACCGGGCAGACCAAATTTTCGGTAGTCTTCACCTACCACGCCGCAGACAATCACCCCCTGCCCGGCACGCGCTCGGAGAAGGCCCCGGAGATCGTCATAGCCTAGCAGGCTGTTGAAAAACAGACTGCGCGCGGCACAAGGACGTGCCGCCATTTTTTAAACACGGTGTATGTGTTTGAAAAATGAAGCAAAGAGAAAATCACATTTTTCGCTTTGCGTGTTGTAACAGCCCATGGATGGGCTGTTACAACAAACTACTAGTACAGGCAGTTTGCTTGACCCAAAACGATTCAAACACGGTACAATACGCGCCTTTCCCGTCTCACAGGCCAGATGGCTCGAGACGGCGGATAGAAAGAGCAAAGATACAAAAGAGCAAGCAAACACAGTGTTTTGAGGAAACTCACTGTGTGTTGATCTGGATTAGCCTACTGCCCTTTTCCCTTTGCCCTTTTATCTTTGTATTTAAAGGCCAGGTAGCTCAGTTGGTAGAGCAGGGGACTGAAAATCCCCGTGTCGGCGGTT
>CAYUAZ010000155.1:3955-5385 GCA_964442865.1 uncultured Gammaproteobacteria bacterium | reverse complement strand
GCATGAGCTAAAACTCATCGTTGATCTCATGTACGAAGGCGGCATCGCCAACATGCGCTACTCGATCTCCAACACCGCCGAGTACGGCGACTTCACGCGCGGACCGCGCATCGTCACCGCAGACACCAAGCTCGAGATGAAGAAAATCCTCAGCGAAATCCAAAACGGCGAATTCGCGCGTGAGTTCATTCTGGAGAATCAGGCCGGCGCGCCGGTGATGAAGGCCAAACGCCGCCTCGGCAAACAACATCAGATTGAAATCGTGGGCGGAAAACTGCGCAGCATGATGCCCTGGATCAAGGCCAATCGTTTGGTAGACCAATCGAAGAACTAAACTGCCCTCACCGGATCTACTGACAACTCCTATGCAAGAGCACACCCGCCGTCAGACCGATACGAAACCAGATCCTTCCACGCCTCCGCCCAAACGGCGGCGCGGTATTTTTCTGCTTCCCAATCTGTTCACCACGGCGGGGCTGTTTGCGGGCTTTTACGCCATCGTCGCCGCCATGAAAGGTGACTTCGAACCCGCGGCGGTAGCCATCTTCGTCGCCATGGTGATGGACAGCATTGACGGCCGCGTGGCGCGCCTCACTCACACGCAAAGCGATTTCGGGGCGGAGTACGATAGCCTGTCCGACATGGTGTCATTCGGCATCGCCCCCGCCCTGGTGATCTATGCGTGGGCATTGTCGTCGTTCGGCAAGTTGGGCTGGCTGGCGGCCTTTATCTTCACGGCGGGGGCCGCGCTGCGTCTCGCGCGTTTTAATACCCAGGTGGAGATTGCCGATAAACGTTACTTTCAGGGACTCGCCAGCCCTGCGGCGGCAGGCATCCTTGCCGGTCTGGTCTGGGTGGGACACGGCTATGGCTGGGAAGGCAAGCCGCTCTTTATCATCGCGTTTGTCCTGACCCTGCTCAGCAGCGCGCTGATGGTCAGCAACATCCGCTATCACAGCTTCAAGCAGCTCGACCTCAAGGGCAAGATCCCCTTCGTGTCCTTGCTCATCATCGTCCTGGCGTTTGTCCTCATCTCCACTGAACCGGCGTCTGTCCTGTTCGCCATTTTTCTGCTCTACGCCGCATCGGGCCCCGCCATGACGCTTCTGCATCTGCGCAAGAAACGTTTGCAGCGCAAGCAGCCGGAGACCCCCCCGCCGCCTGATTCCGGCGGGCTTGAAAACTGACCCGGATTCACCTATAGTAAGCCGTCATGATTAACGCAACTTATCCAATCACTCCCTATGCCCCTCCCTGCGGGCAGACGGGTTTGCGCACGCCTTACACGCTCTCGCTCCGACTGCTGCCCTAGGGCAGACTACGTCACGTTCACCCCTGGCGAGGGGATCACAAATACGCAACCAATCCAATTTAAGTTACTCGGCGCAGCCCGGTTGCCATTTTTGGCGCGTCGTGTAGCATGAGACGAA